>JAPUKM010000205.1 GCA_027295645.1 Chloroflexota bacterium
ACCACGTTCAGGATGGATGTACAGTCGAGTGAACCCTGAGGTTGACCGCACCTGCTCGCCGTCCCATGCCGATTCTAGCGCTCTTACGACGGTGGTACCCACCGCAATAATCCTTCTGCCCTCGCGCATGGCTTCATTCACGGCCAGTGCGGTGGCTTCCGAGACCCAGAACGGCTCGGCGTACATCACCTGGTCTTCAAGCTCCTCCGACTCCACCTCCAGGCTGGAAACGCCGGTGTGGAGCACAATGCTGGCGATCTTTATTCCGTTCTCTTCCAGGTCTTCAACCACGCGAGGTGTGAAAGGACGCGCAGCAGAAGGCATCTCGGCGCTTCCGGGCCTTCGCGAGAATGCTGTCTGGTAATCCTCCAATGGATAGGACTCGTCAACATATCCGTAGCGGATCGGAGACCCATAACGCGCCATCGCCTCCTCCACGTCGCCGTCTATCTGTACGAACCAGAGGCGGGGCAGTCCTGGAAACGGAGCTACGAGCCGGGCAGGTAAGCCCGCTATAGTGATTTGTTCTCCAGCTTCGAATGGCAGAGGCCCAGGCTGACTTGTGCTCCAGCGTGGCTCTGCTACCCAGAGTCCATGGCCGTAGTTGGTCGATAGGCTCAGATTAAACGCGCCCAAGTCACCTTCAGCGGGGAGGCTTGCCGGTAACGTGGCGCTCTCGTTGACAACCAGAAGGTCGCCCGGCCGCAAAAAGCGAGGCAGCTCTCTGAAGCGCGCATGGATATTCCCATCGGGTGTTGTCACAAGGAGCCTCACCTCATCCCGTTCCAACCCGCGGGCCTCGGGCGGTACCGTAGCCTGTAGCTGCTCAGGTCGTGAGAAATTGAGTACGTCGCTCTTCATGCCGCCAACTCCCATGTTTCAGCCTGCGCCTGGTATCGCTGTCCGCTCACCGTCAGAGGCTCCTGTCCTAGCAGCCATGCCCAAAACGGGATAGTTTCATCGGGCAGCGGTCGGTCCGAGATGTCTTCGCCGGGGAAAGCGTCTTGGTGCATCTGTGTGCGCATGTCGCCCGGATCAACGCTGACCACTCCGACGCCATCGTCTCGCAACTCGTTCGACAGAGTGAGCGAGATGAGTTCAAGGGCGGCCTTGCTAGCGCCGTAGCCACCCCAGCCGGGGTAACCGCCAACAGCAGCGTCGCTGGATATGTTGACCACCAGACCTCTGCTCCGCTTCAAAAGTGGCAGGGCTTCCTGTACCAGCCCTAGTGGCGCGATCACATTAGTCGTGAAAACCTGCTCTAAGTCCTTAAGGCTATAGTCGGCCAAGGAGGGAAGCGGGCTCTGTCCCAATGTCGAGGCGTTGTTTATTAGCAAATCTAGCCGGCCAAAGAGCGATGTGGTAGCCTCAACCAGCCGCCGCCGATGGGCCTGGTTGGATACGTCGCCCGGAAGGGCGAGCACCGCACCACCGTACTGCTGGAGTGACTGCGAAACCACTTCCAGCGCCTCCTCACCGCGGGCCGTCAGGACCAGGTCGTACCCTTGCTTTGCCAGAAATGCGGCGAGCTCGGCTCCCAGTCCGCGACTCGCTCCCGTGATTAAAGCTATTTTGCTCTTCTTGTGGTGGATTGCCACTGCGGTCTTCTGCTGAATAGTCTTTGGTTCCATTTGGAGAACTCCTTGATATTCTGTCCGTATATATACATTAAGGCGGAATGAGGGCCACCACATCGAACGTCTGACCAGGAATCTTCCAAAGAAAAAGGACAGGTCTCAGACCTGTCCTTATGTACAGGGATGGGTAGGGTTGAGGATTACAGCTTGATCAGGCCACGCTGGACGGCGATAGTAACGGCCTCGGTGCGGTTCCCCGCGCCCATCTTTGAAAGGATGGATCCCACGTGAAACTTGACGGTACGCTCGGCGATGCTCAGATTGTCGGCGATCTCCTTATTCTGCAGACCCTGCGCCAGGAGCAGCAACACGTCGAGCTCGCGCGGCGTGACGGAGCTTGCGTCTTTCGGTCCATCCGTTCCCTTGCTGATCTGATCTAACAGTCTTGAAGCCACGACTGGCTGGAGCAACGAGCCACCGGCGTGAACGACACGAATGGCGTCGAACACCTGATCTCTAGGCACTCCTTTGAGAAGGTATCCCTTCGCCCCGGCCTTCACCGCTCCAAGGATCCGCTCATCGGTATCAAAAACAGTGAAAATGATCACCCGCACATCAGGGCGTGATCCACGCATTAGCTTGAGCGCTTCAACGCCGTCCATCTCCGGCATCTCAAGATCCAGTAGTACAACGTCGGGCTGGAGTACCTGTGCCTTACGGACTGCTTCTGCGCCGCTGCCTGCCTCACCGATCACTTCGAAGTCACTCTGGGTACTGAGCACAGCGATCAAGCCGTCCCGCAAGACGGGATGGTCATCGGCAACCAGGATGCGAATAGTCTCTTTCATGAGGTTTCCTCAAGCTGCTCAGTTGCCCCCACCCTTGGACGTGGTACGGATGCGGACAGAGGGACATTGACTTCCAGTCGCGTGCCCACACCGTCGCTGGTCTCTAGCCGTAGGCTGCCACCCAATACATTGGCGCGCTCGTTCAAGCCTATCAGCCCGTAGTTGTCTGAGGAGATATTCGAAGGGTCGAAGCCGCGTCCATCGTCCTCGATGAAAAGCCGGACATAGTTGGGCGTTATCTCGAGTCGCACGGTGACTCGTTGAGCCTCGGCATGCTTGATCACGTTAGTCAGAGCTTCCTGGGCGATCCGGTACAGCCCAACGTCGATTTGAGGAGGGAGACGACGGGGCGCGCCTGTGGTTTCAAAATCTACCAACGGCCCTCCATCGGCGGCTGCATCTCTGCCCAGGGCTCTCAACGCCTCAACAAGCGTGCGTCCTTCCAGGGGTGCAGCTCGCAGATCGAGCACCGAGCGCCTGGCCTCTTCCAGGTTGTCTTGAGCCAAGGTCAGAGCCCGAGTTACATTTTGTCGGACTCGTCCCATGTCTCCGTCTGTGTCCATGAGGGCCTCGGCTGTCTCAAGTTGCAAGGTGATGGCGGCTAGGCCCTGTGCTAGCGTGTCGTGAATCTCTCGGGCCAAGCGGTTCCGCTCCTCTATAATGCTGAGCTCACGACTACGCTCATAGAGGCGTGCGTTCTCGATCGCAACGGCGGCGTGCGCGCCCAGTATCTCAATGAGATGATGGTCGGCTTTGGTGAACCCACCGCCGTTCAATTTATCGGTAAGGTAGAAGGCCCCGATTACATCTCCCTTAGAAACAATTGGGACTCCCAGGAAGGACTTCATATGAGGGTGATGGTCCGGCCATCCCTGAAACCGTGGGTCGTTCTCAATATTGTGGGTCCTGAAGGGCTTCTGGGTCTGGAGCATTACCCCCAGAAGGCCGTGTGTACGAGGCAGAGGCCCGATGGCATCCCATTGCTCTGAGGTCATGCCTGATGTGATGAATTCGGCGAACTCGCCCCTATTGTCAGGCACTCCAAGAGCAGCGTACCGGGCATCTGCCAGGTAACGAGCGGAGTCTACGATCTTCTTGAGGACGGCATCTACGGATAGCTCTCCAGCTATTGCCAAAATGGCGTCACTCATCGCCTCGAAGGCTGGACTGCTGGTGGTGGGGTCATTATAGCTGCTGCTCATCACGCGATCGTCCTTAAGACGGAAGTCGACGGAGGCGTACGATACCAAGGCCCTTATTGTATCGTAAGCCCTTCAATCACGTAATGAAGAGATAAAAAGAGCGTCGCCATGCCGCAGTCAACGATGGGCGGAGTTC
>JAPUKM010000206.1 GCA_027295645.1 Chloroflexota bacterium
CTGGACCATGCCCTCAAGACGTTTGGGAAAGTGGACATCTTGGTGAACAACGCAGGGGGGCCACGCGGGAAGCCCGGTCAGGCCTGGGAGGCCCCCTTCGTGGATCTTTCCGACGAGGCTTGGGATGTCGCTATTCGAAACAATATAATGTCTACTGCCCTGTGCGGGTCTGTAGTTGGAACCCACATGGTCGAGCGTAAGTCGGGAGCTATCGTCAACTTCTCGTCAGGAGATGGTCTCGGCCCTACACCCGGCGCGGCTCACTACGCGGCATCCAAAGCTGCGGTAGTCAATCTAACTGAGACAATGGCGGTAGAGTTGGGCCCATCCGGTATTCGGGTCAATGCCATAGCACCAGGTCGCATTTACCACACTCCACCATCGCCTCAAGAAGAGAATTGATCTATCAGTTGGTGTCCGCTCCGTAGGATCGGAGTCGACACCGACATCGCCTCTGTTGTGGTTTTCCTCGCGGGCGATGCGGCAGGCTGGATAACCGGCCAAACTATCGATGTGTCTGGAGGCACTGGTCCTCGACATCATATGTCGTCAGACCCAAGATGGCAGTCAGGTGCCGTAGTAAACTGATAGAGAATAGGATCAAAGAACCCCATACACTACTAGCAAATCCACGGACGACCTACGGGCTCCCGTTCTTCGCATGGAGGGCGCCCAGGACACGACCGGGAGACATCGGAAGCTCGTGGAGCCTCAGCCCCGTTGCCTGGTGAATTGCATTGCTTATAGCCGCCATGCACGGAACGATCGGCACCTCTCCGACACCTCGAACGCCGAAGGGGTGCCCCGGGTTGGCAACCTCGACAATCACCGTATCAAGCATCGGCAGATCTAGTGCTGTCGGCATCCGATAATCAAGGAAGGTGGGGTTCATCATGCGCCCCTCGTCACTGAACACATACTCCTCGTTCAGCGCCCAGCCGATTCCCTGGGCCACACCACCCTGTATCTGGCCCTCCACATAGGTGGGGTGGACCGCCTTGCCGACATCCTGCACGGCTGTGTAGCGCAGAATGGTGACCTTGCCCGTCTCCGGGTCCACCTCCACGTCCACAATGTGAGTGGCGAAGGCGCCACCCACACCTCGCGGGTCCACCGTGGCCCGTCCCACCACCGGACCGCCGGTGGCGTTGAGCCTGGCGGCCAGCTCCTTGAAGCTCATCGTCAGCTCCGGGTCGGACGTGTGCCGCACCGCGCCGTCCCGGTACTCCACATCTTCCACGCCGATCTCCCATATCTTGGCCGCACGCTCCACCAACTGGCGCTTGATGTCCTGCCCCGCTTCGTAGCAGGCCCATCCCGTCTTGAAGGCCACGCTGCTTCCGCCCGTAACGGAGGTGTACCCTATCGAATCCGTGTCGCCTACAGAGGGGTGCACGTCCTCAGCGAGTATCCCCAACACCTCGGCAAGCTGCATCGCAGCCACCGTCCTGGAACCGCCAATATCCGCCGACCCCTCTACCAGGCTCACCGTTCCGTCAGAGGTCACGCTCGCTGTGGCGCTGGCCGGGCCAGTGCCGTTGAACCAGAACCCGCTGGCCACGCCTCTTCCACGGTTGGGTCCCTCTATCGGCTCATTGTAGTGAGGGTGCTCCTTCGCCGCCTGGAGCGTCTCCAGGTAGCCGATGCGTGGAAACATTGGTCCGGGCACCCTGCGAGTCCCCTCCTTCGCGCCGTTCAGCAAGCGAAACTCGATCGGGTCCATGTCAAGCCTCTCGCACACTTCATCTATAGCCGACTCAGCGGCAAAGGCGGCTGCCGGAGCCCCGGGGGCGCGATACGCAGCAGACTTGGGCGTGTTGACCACAACGTCAAGCCCCTCCACATACACATTGGCAATATCGTACGGAGCAAAGATGCACTGGCTGCCGGGAGCCACCGGTGACCCAGGATATGCTCCCGCCTCGTAGACCAGCCGGGCCTCCGCCGCAGTGATGCGTCCCTCCTTGGTGGCCCCGATTTTCACACTGATATTGGTGCCGGACGTTGGGCCAGTGCCCATGAAAACCTCGGCCCGGTCCATCAGAAGCTTGACCGGGTGGCCCGTCTTGCGGGAGAGCACGGCGGCAACTGGCTCCAGATAGACCAGCGTCTTCCCGCCAAAGCCGCCTCCGATCTCCATCGGTATCGCCTTGATCCTCGATTCAGGGATATCCAGAATCCTGGCCGTCAGGTCCCTGATGGCAAATTGACCCTGAGAGCTGGACCAGATGGTTATCGTGCCGTCCGCACTCCACAACGCCGTGGCGCCGTGCGGCTCAATGTACCCCTGGTGGACCGGCTCGGTGCGATATTCCCGCTCCACTATGACATCCGCTTGCTGAAACCCCTCTACAACATCTCCCAGACGAAACTCGAATTTATTGGCCAGGTTGGAGCCCTTACCACCCTCATTTCCATCCCGGTATCCACCAGCCCCAACCGTTGGAGTAGATGTGGTCGCAAGGTGTTCGTGTAGGATCGGAGCACCCTCTTTGATCGCCTCCGGACCACTGAGCACCGCCGGAAGGACATCGTACGCAACGTCGATCAGGGACAATGCCTCTTCAGCTATTTCAGGGTTGGTGGCGGCCACCGCGGCCACCGCATGGCCCACATACAAAGCCTTCTCGCCCGCCAGACAATTGTTGGAGAGGAACAGGAAGTTGAAGAATCCCCCCTCCAGATCGGCCACTTTGCCGGAGACCTGAGGCAGATCTGCGGAGGTTGCCACCGCCTTCACACCCGGCAGGGCCAGGGCACGGCTGCTATCAATGGACTTGATGCGGGCGTGGGCATGGGGACTGCGTAACATCTTCCCGTAAAGAAGCCCCGGCATCTGGACGTCGTCCCCGTACTGTGCGCGGCCGGTCACTTTATCGAGAGCGTCGTGGCGTGTTGGTCTCGTGCCAACCACGCCGAAGTCCTGAGTGGACAGTACCACGTTTGGCTCGTGCTTAGTTCTGGTGGCCATGGTGCCTCCCCAAGAAGTTGTATGAAAGGGCGCTCAAAGCTGGCTGCATGATACCATGACACAACCTTCGGCAAGAATTGGCCAGTTTAGGCACTCCGAGGACATCCTACCCCTTCACGATACGGGAGATCTTGGTCCCACAGACCGGGCACGTTCCTTGAGCAGCCTTTCTGCCGTTCTTCAGGGTCACCTGGGCAGGACCACGAATCTCGCGCTTTGTCTTGCATTTCAAGCAATATGCATCCATTGATACCTCCAAGGGTTGTTTTGATGCGCAATCTACCACATTTCCGGGCTTGGTGAATGCGATCCAGAGGCATATGCGTTTCCGCTTGCCACCCTGCAACGATCTAATTGGAACCGAAGGTGCCAAAAGGAAGCGCCTCTCCCCATGACTAAAGGAGAGGCGCTATATGAGGTCGCCAAGGCAAAGATGAGAAATACCCTGGCGGCCCACCGCAGGATTTCCAGGCACGAGACCGTATTAACTGAGCGCCCCCCGACGAAGATTCGGAGGACGCTCGTTGGAGACTCCAGGGGGAAACTAAACCCCTGGAGTTCCTGAATGGGGCACTTGCCAGACCACTCAGCCGGCAATTGCCTTAGGCCGGCGTAGCAACTCTCCCACGATCCCTGCTTGGCAAGTCGCGTGTCACGCTCAAATCGGATGACACTCCGATGGCGATGCTTATAGCACCTTACCGGAGGGTTGTCAATCTCTGACTGCGCTTACCTCAATTATCTACACAATAATCGACGATTCAAGACAACCCGCTTTTCCATGACGTGGCTCAATTTGCCGACGGGCCAAGACCTAAGTGATCGACTGGCCCACCCGCCCTACGCCGCGACCAGGACAGGTA
>JAPUKM010000207.1 GCA_027295645.1 Chloroflexota bacterium
GATAACAGTCACTACCGCATAGCGGATGGAGCGCATCGCCAGAAGGAGCAGCACCAGGGCGGCGGCCACCGCTATGGGCAAAGAGGTCTGCAGGGAGTTTGTTGTGGCGTCCAACTGGCCCTCACGGACAAAGGGAGATCCTGTTATACCAACGCGGGTGATTAGCCGGTTCTGGCGAAGGATCTCCAGGTCTTCGGTTAACGCCTCTCGGGCGGCCTTCACCACTGTCTGCTCTCGAGTGCCGGGGATGCCGACCACCAGAAGCGTTACGTTCTCCTCGCCTCCACTGGGGTCGTGGAACAATACGTCCCTTACCTGTCCAACATCGTAGACCAGAGTGCTCTCGTCCAGGGGGACTCCGCTCTGGACGATATAGTCATAGGTGGCCTTGACCTGCTCCTTGGAGTCCGGAATTCCGTCACCATCGGTGTCGGTTATCTCAACGCCGCTCGCTGCTTTTATTTGGCCACGCGCGTAGGCACTGCCCGTTAGCCTTTCCAGCACACTAAAAACGTTGTCTTCTATAGAGGGGTTGCCTTCGGCGTCTCGGCCAACGTATGGATTTTGGCCGAGATTGGCGACGAATTGTCGAATAGTGCCCAGGGCCTCAGGGTCCGTCAAATCTCCCTGGATGTAGATGATACCGGGCTCACCGCTTCGCTCGGCGATATGCTCATCTAGCTTGTCCAGACCCACCACGAAGTCAGAGTTGCTGTCAAAGAAGTCCTTCACGTCCATTTCGGGGGATAGCCTGAGTGCCAGTAGCACAGAAGCTGCCGTGACCCCAACGATGACCAGCAGCACCAAGGGACGATAACGTGCCAGCCCTGCAACCACCGTCCCCACCCACCCTACTTGCGTATCCTTATCGGAGCTGGCAAGATCTCGGGAGATGGAGTCCTCTTGGGGCTCCAATCCACGGTTTCTCCTCCGTAGGACCAAGACTGGGATAACCAAAGAGACAAGGATGGTCAATAGAAATATCACGGCTCCCGGAATCGAGAGTCCGACCACCAATAGAAGGACTCCGGTAGCAAACAGAGTTGCCACGCCCCCACCTCCCACCAAGATGAAGGCACGTCCGAGCAACGAAGCCGATCCAGGACGCGGTCGTCGAAGCTGGTCTATTCGCATTGCCGCCAGCGGGACAATGACTCCAAGCAGGATGAAGGAAGACGCAGCGGCGATCCCAGCGGCGATGCTGAAGTGGATGATCGCCTCTATCCCAGAGGATGTGTTGGAGAGGAAGGCGATGCCATCACTTAACATGGCCAGCACCAGTGCACCCATGACTCCGGCGAACGCAACCTTCAACGCCCGCTGGGGGGCGTAGCCGAAGGCCTTCTCTTCCTGGTAGCGGCGCATGGCATGCACGGCGAAGTCCACGCCCAGGGCGATCATCGCGATGGGCACGATCAACTCGATAGTAAGGCCACCTTTAAGCCCCACCAAGTTGGAGATGCCCTTCAGCCAAATCATCAGTGCGCCCAGACCTGCTCCCGTCAGGGCCATCGCCCAGTAGGAGCGGAGGCTGATCCCCACGACGATCACCGCCGCGATGACGGTGAACATGACGAATATGCCTGCCGCTTTGCCTTCGTCCTCGCCCTCTAGGCTTGGGTCAATGGCGATGCCCCACAGTTGGTACGTACTCTCATCGCCTCGCAGGACCCGCTGGACGTTGCGGTTAAACTCCTCCTTGTCTAGGTCAATCTGATCGGCGCCAATTCCCCGCCCTGAACTCGAGGCTCCACCCAACTTCTCGTTATCCGCTAACACGCCGAAGATCAGGGCGGAAGAGGTCCAGTAATCTATCTCCATTCCACCGACAACCCTCTTTTCGCTCCGGGCCGCGACAGACAATGAGTCCTTCAGTCCGTTGGTCTCAGGATTAGAAAAGAGTATATGGACCGCCAGCTTGACCTGGTCGTCGGTAGCAAGCTCCAACGTGGTGCCGAAAGCCGGGTCGCTGAGGACCCGCTGCACCACATCGGCGATGGTGTTCAAGCCCGTGAAGGGGCGGTTCGCATCCGTATCGAAGGCCTGGTAGAGGTAGGGCTGGGCTGGCAGATTTTCCGGGGCAAGCTTACCCCCTTCATCGGCAGCCAGAAGCTCCTGGGTGTTTTGGTATAGCTCCCACAGGACCGCCTGGGTCAATACGTCTTTGCCCCGGGCTTCAACTATGTAATGGTTGCTGTGAATGAGGGACTCAAAACGGTCGTCTAATTCATCCTGGAGGTCAAACACATCGCCCCTGGGATCACTGGACGCATCCTGTTCCGGGGCCATGGCCACTAGCGGGATGATCAGCAAAAGCGTTAGTACCACTGCGGCGAGTATGATCCTGCCCGAGTAATTTTGCAGGGTATCCAGAACTATTTCAGACCAATTGAATCTCTTCATGTCCTCCTCCTTCGTCGAAAGGAATTCCAGGTCAATGGCGGCCCAGATTAACCGGCCGCTGGGCTTGATACCGCAGTCAGAAGCTCTTGGACCGGGCAGCCCTTGATCAAAAATTCGTCGGCGCCTGCGGCCAGCGCTTCCTGCCGGCATTGGGAGTGGATGGTCAGGACCACAACTCGTATCCGCGGCCAGCGATGTTTAATGGCGGTCGTCGCCTGGATACCATCCATTAACGGCATGCGGGCATCCATCAGCACCACGTCCGGCTGGCTTTCGGAGACGAGGTTCAGCGCACTTTGGCCGTCCGCCGCCTCTCCCACGACTTCTATCTCTTGGTCCAATTGGAGAGCATCTCTCAGCCCTTCCCTTACGTGCGCCACATCATCAACGATTACAACTCTGGTCTTACCCACTTATGACTCCCCGGTTCCCTTCAGGGCCTAGCGTCAAGTTCGTTGAACAGATTCTGCCATCGTCCCCTTATAGGCGTAACGGCCCAAAGTCTGAAATTTATGCACAGAAAAAGACCGATCTGATGATCGGTCTTAATATGGTGGGCTCCCGGACTATGGTCCTAGGACTTCTGGCGTAGGCAGCTTGCCGGGGCGTTCCGTCCTATTCCTGGGACACCAAGCCCTGATTAATAGCGTAGATGGCGGCCTGGGTCCGGTCCGCCAGATGCAACTTACCCAATATATTGCTGACGTGGGTTTTCACAGTTTTCTCGCTGAGGACCAGCTCTTCGGATATGCCGCGGTTGTTCCTCCCCTGGGCAATCAGGCGCAGTACGTCCATTTCGCGGCGGGTAAGTACTTCCTCGTCCAAAGTGCTTGGCTTATTCGAGACTTCATCCATTAATCTTCGGGCTATCTCTGGATTGAGTTGAGCTTCTCCTCGATGAGCCGCCTTGATGGCGCTCACCAAGTCCTCGGGGGACACGTTCTTCAAGAGGTAACCTGTCGCTCCAGCCTTGATTGACGGGAAAAGCTTTTCGTCTTCGGTGAAGCTGGTAAGCACGATCACCTTGGTGTCCGGACATATGGACCGAATTCTCTTTATGGCTTCGATACCGTCCATCTCCGGCATCACCAGGTCCATGAGCACCACATCGGGCCGCAGCTGGCCAACCCGCTCAACGGCTTCTACTCCGTTCGCGGCTTCCCCAGTCACCTTGATATCGTCATGGAGGTCAAGAAATGTTCGCAAGCCCTGTCGGACCAGGGCATGGTCGTCCACAATCACAACACTGATTTCATCCATTTCCGTTACGTCACCTCGGCTGGAATATCCACCGTAATACGTGTTCCTTTGCCCGGAGAGGACTCGACCTGGAGATTCCCCTTTAGCATTTCAGTACGCTCACGGATGCTCGTCAACCCCATATGCCCTGCGCCCGGCGGGACTGCGGAGACATCGAAACCCACGCCCTGATCCTCGACTGCCAGCAGGACTCGTCCGTTGGTCCTCTGCAAAGTGACCAGGGCTCTGTCGACTCGGGCATGCTTGGACACGTTGTTCAAGCTTTCCTGAACGATACGGAACAGTCCCTCTTCTTGTTCTCTGCCCATGCTGGCGTCACCGTGGATGTTCAGTTCAACCACCAGTCCATCCCGTTGTTCTAGTGAGTCCAGGTGCTTACGGAGGGCTGGAATTAGACCGTCTTCGGCTACGGCGGCGGGGCGGAGCTCATGGATTAGGGTACGCATCTCGTCGAGAGCTCCTTGAGCCAACTCATTCAGCCGGTCCAGTTGAGGTTCCACCTGTTTTGGGTCCCGTTTTAGCAGGATTCGAGAGGACTCGGCTGTGAGGGTCATACTAAAAATGGT
>JAPUKM010000208.1 GCA_027295645.1 Chloroflexota bacterium
CCCCATAGGGCCGATGTTATATTCGGCTTGGCCCTCAGACAAACCCCCAGGAACGGATACGCATGCCGCTACATATTATCGTGACCGCAAAACAGGTGATGGACCCGGAGTCACCGGCCAGCGCCTACCGGGTCGACCGAGAGGCCAAACGGGTGGTACCCACGGCACCGATCCCCCCGGTCATCAACGGCTTCGACGAGAACGGGCTTGAGGCCGCCCTGCGCATCAAGGATGCCGGAGACGACGTCAAGGTCACCGTGCTCTCCGCGGGCCCCTCCTTCGTCATGGACGTGATGAAGAAGGCCCTCTCCATGGGCACGGACGAGATGGTGCTGGTGCAGGACGACGCCCTGGACGGCATCAGCGACAGTATGATCACAGCCAGGGTGCTGGCGTTGGCCATACAGAAGATCGGTGACTTCGACCTCATTATCGCCGGACGCCAGGCCTCCGACTGGGACAACGCCCAGGTCCCGCTGATCCTCGCCGAGATGCTGGGGCTGCCCTGCATAACCATCACCCGAAAGGTGGAGGTGAAGGGGGGCGAGGTGGTCTGCGAGCACATCATAGACAACGGCTACCAGGTTGTCTCCGCCTCCCTGCCCGCGGTCGTGACCGTGAGCAACGAGCTGGGCGAGCCCCGCTATCCCAACATCCGCAATATCATGGCCGCCGCCCGCAAGACACCCACCACCTGGAGTCTGGCGGACATCGGCATGAGCGAAAGCGACCTCGCCCCAAAGCTCCAGATGCTCGACCTCTACGTTCCGGAGAAGCAGTCCCAGGTCGAGTTCATCGAGGGTGAGAACGAGGAGGACGCGGGGCGCAAGCTGGCGATAAAGCTGAGAGAGGCAAAGCTGATCTAGCATGGGGACTATCAATGGCTGATGAGCACGGCGTGCTGATTGCAGGAGAGATTCAGGAAGGCCGGTTGAGCCAGAGCACCAGGGAGCTTCTGGCGCATGGCCGGGGCCTGGCCGATGCGCTGGGAGAAGAGCTCGCGGTGGCGCTGCTTGGCGACGATGTCGGCGACACCCCCAAGGAGGCGATCGCCTTCGGGGCCGACAGGGTCTACGCCGTCACCGATCCCATCCTGCAGGACACTCCCTTCGACGCCTATGTGACGGCTATCCACAAGGTGTGCCTGGAACACCCCCCGCGGGTCATCCTGCTGGCGAAGGACGACATCGGTACAGAGGTGGGCCCTCGCCTGGCCTGCAGGCTGGATACCGCCGCAGCACAGGACTGTCTGGATGTCCGTATCGACCCCGCGGACAAGAGGCTGATTGCAGAGCGCCCGGTGTATGGCGGTAGCTGTATAGCGACGGTGACCTGCTCCCAGACACCAATGGTGGCCATCGTCCGCGGCAAGACGACGGAGCCCCTGGAGCGGGACGACTCCCGGCAGGGAGAGGTTGTAGCGATTGCGGCGGGCCTTGACCCATCAACCGTCAAGACCCGGATGACGGAGGAGGTGGCGGAGGCCTCTGAAGGCGTCCGGCTGGAGGACGCCTCCATCATCGTTGCCGGTGGCCGCGGCCTGGGCGGCCCGGAGCCCTTCCAGGCCGAGCTTCAGGAGCTGGCAGATGCACTCGGCGCTCCCCTAGGAGCGAGTCGCGCGGTGGTTGACGCGGGGTGGGTGCCCTACTCGTACCAGATCGGACTGACCGGTAAGACCGTCACTCCGAACCTGTACATCACGGTGGGCATCTCCGGCGCCAGCCAGCATATGGCCGGGTGCAGCGGCGCCAAGGTGATCGTCGCCATTAACAAGGACGCAGAGGCCAATATCTTCAAGGATGCGCGTTACGGCATCGTCGGCGATTGGAAGAAGGTGCTGCCCGCGCTCACCGAGCAGGTTAAAGCTCTGGGCTAACAGGGCGCTGGACGTCACCACATCCCAGGTTTTGGAAGGCGGAGACAGTGAACGGCGACTACGAAACCGACCTTCAGGAGGTGCTCCACGCGGTGGACTACGCGGAGGTCTTTGTCATTTTCTTCCCTCTTCTCCGGAAGAGCCTCATCATTGACACCCGCTATGACATGGAAAACCCGCCGATGGTCCGCCTGATGCCCCAGGTGAGCTCCCCACAGGAGCGCTACCGCGTGGTCCGGCGTCTGCGGCCCCACTTCCCGCGGCTGGAACAGATGCCCACCATTCCATGGTACAAGTACGTCAGAAGCCTCTACTCCATGGGGGTTGTGGACCGGATACGCAGCCGCCTGGCCCAGCTTGGCGACCAGGAGTCCGTCGCCGCTCTGGATAGAGCTGCGGACGAACTCCTGCGCCTGGAGAGGCTGGAGATGGCCTCCATGATCAAGGGCGACAACTACCGCACCATCTGGCCACGGGAGCGGTAGCCCTGGAATCGTGAAGACGGGCGGCCTATGCCTATGAGTCACTCACAGGCGCGGCCCCGAAGATTGCCCTAGGATCACTCCCGGGCCGGTCGTCATGGGGGCTCGCCGGTGGTCCTTGTGGTGCCAGTAGGTGATGTGTGGTATCTTTCCCCTGCTTCCGGCACGTTCAGGGTAGATTCTCGTTCCATTCGAACGGGACGGATCTTTTCCCGTCCAACCAGAAACGAGGAGGTTAGGCATGGCTCTAATTATAGACAAGGGGCATACCGCGCTCCTGGCCATGGACTTTGAAAACGATATAGTCCACGAAAACGGGGCGTTCCAG
>JAPUKM010000209.1 GCA_027295645.1 Chloroflexota bacterium
TGATGCTGGTCAACCTGGCGCTGATCTTCATGTGGGCGCCAACGGAGCGGGTGATGGGGCAGGTGCAGCGGATCTTCTACTTCCACGTGCCGATTGCCTGGGTGGCGTTCCTCGCCTTCACCATCGTCTTCGTGGCCAGCATTCTGTACCTCTGGAAGGGCCACCGACGCTGGGACGCCCTGGGCCACTCCGCCGCCGAGATCGGTGTGCTGTTCACTACGCTCATGCTGGTCACCGGTGCCACGTGGGCCAAGCCGGTGTGGGGCGTCTGGTGGACCTGGGACCCGCGCCTGACCACGTCACTGATCCTGTGGCTGCTGTACGTCGGCTACCTGATGCTGCGGGCCTACGCCCCAACACCCTCTCTGGCGGCCCGATACTCCGCGGTCATGGGCATCGTCGCCTTCGTGGACGTGCCCATCGTCTATTTCGCCGTGTCGTGGTGGCGCAATATCCATCCCGAGATGGTCATCGGCCCCCTGGCCGAGTCCGACGCCCTGGAGGGCTCCATGACGGTCACCCTGCTGTTCTCCATGGTTACGTTCACTGTGCTGTTCGCGTATATGCTCTGGGAGCGGCTGAGCCTCCGGAATACAGAGGACGCCGTCAGAGGGATGCGGCGTCAGGAGGGTCGTGCATAGTGCTTGGAATTCGACATGCCGGAGCGATGGGGGTTGCCGCGTTGGTGTGGCTCCTCTCCACGGGTATAGCACTGGCGGCGGGCCCCGCCCAGGACGGCTTCGACCGCAACGGCAACCTGCCCTTTCTCTTCGCCGTGTACACCGTGACCTGGGCCGCCTTCTTTGCCTATGCCTTCTACATGAGCCGTCGCCAGCGGGAGCTGCGGCGTGAGCTCGACGAGATAAAGCGCGCGATGGAGGAGAAGGAAACCTCCCAGTAAGCCAGGGGGGGCCCTTGTCCCCGGCGGGGCTTTGCCGCACAATGGCCCCATGCCTCAGACAGCCGCTGACCGCCGCGGCCCCTTCCGGGAAGGCGAGTTCGTTCTCCTGGTCGACTTCAAGGGCCGTCGCTACCTGACCCAGCTCACCCAGGGCGACACCTTCTACACCCATATGGGCCACATCGCCCACGAGGCAATTCTTGGTGGCGACGAGGGCTCCTGGATCGCCACCAACAAGGACCACCTCCTGCTGGC
Organism: Chloroflexota bacterium; assembly: GCA_027295645.1. Classification (GTDB taxonomy): domain Bacteria; phylum Chloroflexota; class Dehalococcoidia; order Lucifugimonadales; family JAPUKM01; genus JAPUKM01. The sequence goes on from JAPUKM010000209.1 coordinate 1,157, forward strand.
CTTCCGTCCCACCCTCGCCGACTTCGTCCTGGAGATGCCGCGCACCAGGCAGGTCATCTACCCCAAGGACCTGGGCGGAATCCTGATCCAGGCCGACCTCTTCCCAGGCGCCCGCGTGCTGGAGGCCGGGCTGGGCTCCGGCGCCCTCACCCTGGCCCTGCTCCGCGCCGTCGGCGAGTCCGGGTGCGTCGTCTCCTACGAGCTCCAGGAGAGCGTCGTCGAAAAGGCCATGGCCAACATCCACTCCATGGTGCCTCAAACCGATAACCTGACGGTGAAGATCGCAGATATCTACCAGGGCATCGAAGAGCGCGACCTGGACCGCATCGTCCTGGACCTGCCGGAGCCGTGGCACGTCATCCCCGGCGCAGGAGAGGCCCTGGTGCCGGGGGGCATCTTCCTCTCTTTTCTACCCACCGTGCTCCAGGTCCAGGAGCTGGTCATCGCCTTCCAGGACAGCGGTATCTTTCAGCGGGTGGAGACCATTGAGCTCATGCTCCGTACCTGGCACGTTGCCAGGAGGAGCGTCCGCCCCGACCACCGTATGGTGGGCCACACCGGCTTCCTGGTCACCGCCCGCAAGACCCTTCCCAAGGCGAAAGGGCAAGACCAGGAGTGACAAAGAACCGTTCGTCCTAGACATCTCTGAAAGGGTACAGGGGGGGCGTCCCCTCAAAAAACCAGAGAACCTCCTAGGTGGGCCGGGTGGGAAAAGACCAACCTTCATGGCGAACCAACCTCAAAACGTTCCGCCGTCTTGTACAATGTCAGGACGCCAGCGATACTTCCTCCAGGAGGCAATCCATGGACACAGTAGACCGCCAAACTGCCTGGGCGCTGCTCCAGGAGCACGCCAAGGGTGACGTCCTGATCAAACATGCTCTTGCCGTGGAGGCCTCCATGCGCGCCTACGCGAGAGAGTACGGCGAGAGCGAGGAGCTGTGGGGCGTCGTCGGCATGCTCCACGACTTCGACTGGGACGTCTGCCCCTCTCCCGAGGAGCACCCGCAGTATGGCGCCGGTATCCTCCGCGAGCGCGGCTATCCCGAGGAGATCGTCCGGGCGGTGCTCTCCCACGGCAACCACACCGGCATCCCACGGGAGACGACCATGGAGAAGACCCTCTTCGCCGTTGACGAGCTCTCCGGGTTCGTCACCGCCGTCGCCCTGGTGCGCCCCACCAAAAGCCTATCCGATACCGAGGTGCGCTCCGTCCGCAAGAAGATGAGGGACAAGGCGTTCGCCCGTGCCATCAACCGCGACGACATCGTGCAGGGCGTCGAAGAGCTCGGCATAGAGCTGGACGAGCACATCGCCTTCGTCATCGATGCGCTGAAGCCGGTTGCCGGCGATCTGGGCCTTCAACCCTGACTCCGCTCACCCCAAGCCGCTCTGAAATGGTGCAGTGGGTTTCCCCCTTCCGGGGAGCCTGTCGAAGGGGGTGTCCCCTCAAGAAACCAGAGAACATCCCGGGTGGCCCCGTGGCAACAAACAGCTTCTGTAGCAACACGTAATCATGTAAGCTGGCATACCGCATGTACACGAGCGACCACATAGGAGAATGCCTTGACTGATGAACCGATAGTCGACGTGCAGAAGCTGGTGAAGGTCTACCCCGGCGGCACCAGGGCGGTGTCTGACATCAACTTCACCGTCGCCAGGGGGGAGTTCTTCGGCTTCCTGGGCCCCAACGGGGCCGGGAAGACAACCACCATGAAGATCCTCGCGACCCTGCTGAGGAAGAGCTCGGGGCGCGCAATCGTCGCGGGCTATGACGTCGACCGGGACCCTATGTCGATACGCAGGAGCATCGGCTTTGCCATGCAGGAGGTGGGCCTGGACGACCTGGCGCCGGGCCTGGACTTCCTGGTGCTCCAGGGAGTGCTGTATGGACTGTCTCGCAGGGAGGCCCGGAGTCGCGCGGCAGAACTCCTGGAGCTGGTGGGCCTCACCTCCGTGGCCGGCCGAAAGGTGGGCACCTATTCCGGCGGTATGCGCCGTCGCGTCGACCTGGTCGCCGCCCTCATGCACAACCCTCCGCTGCTGTTTCTGGACGAGCCCACCACCGGTCTGGACCCCCAGAGCCGCCTGGCCCTCTGGGAGTACCTTGAGCTGCTCAACGGACGGGGCGTGACCATATTCCTGACCACTCAGATGATGGAGGAGGCCGACCGGCTGTGCCAGCGCATCGCGATCATAGACGAGGGGCAGATCGTTGCCGAGGGGTCGCCACGAAGCCTCAAGGAGGAGGTCGGTGGCGACGTGATCCGTACCACCTTCGGCTCGGACGGCCGGGAGGAGGAGGGCGCATACTCGGAGAGGGCTGAGCCGCTGGTGAAGGAGCGCGACTACGTGACGGCGGTGAGCAGCGCTGGCAACAGCCTCACCATTACGGTGAGGGACGGCAGTGCCGCCGTCCCCGACCTGCTGCGGCTGCTTAACGAAAACAGTATCCCCGTCGCGAACCTCTCCATGGCCAGCCCCACGCTGGATGACGTGTTTCTGAAGTACACCGGCCGGACGATTCGCGCCGAAGAGGCGACGGGCGACGAGACCGAACAGGCCATGCGACCGTGGCTTGGACTCAAGAGGAGATAAGAGATGAGCATCCTCCGCGAGACCTATTACCTCTACATACGCAACTTGAAGGTGTGGATAGCCCAGCCGATGGCAGTCATCTCTCCTATTCTGACCGCCGCCCTTATGTTCCTGGTGATGGGTGCCCCCTTGCGGGGCGTGACCCAGCTCCCCGGTTTCCCTTCCGACGACTACAACGCCTATCTGACGGGCATGATCATCGTCATGACCATTGTGTTCGGCGGCGGCGACGTGGCCATGGCCGCGCTCACCGACATCCTCTCCGGCTACTTCGACAAGCTCCTCCTGGCCCCCATCAACCGCTTCTCCATCCTCATGGGGATCCTGCTTGTGGCCGGGACCAGGGCGCTGTCGCAGGTCGTGGTGATCGTTCTGATCGCTACCCTACTTGGAGTCACGTTCCAGGGAGGGCTGCTCGGTATCGCGGTGGTGATCGTTGCGGCCACGGCCTTTGGGATCGCCTCGGCATGTCTGGGCCTCATCATCGCCCTCAAGACCAAGAGCCCCCAGGTGACCATGAGCACGTGGCTCCTGTTCATGCCTCTCGCCTTTCTTACCACTGCCTTCATGCCAAAGGAGCTCCTGTCCGGCTGGTTCAAGGTAGCGGTCACCATCAACCCCGTGGAGTATGTCCTGGTGGGGTTACGGACCATTATTATTCAGGGATGGCAGTGGGAGACCATCCTACCCGGCCTATGGGCGCTACTGGCCATGATGGCGGTAATGGGAGCCCTCACCACCTGGCTCTTCCGGCGCGAGACAGCCTGACAGGCCAGCCATAGTACTATCAAGCACAGAGGCCGGGCACTGCGTGTCCGTGCCGCGGCCGTATTTTTCGATTAGGAAGTGGCCATGTCCGAGCGCACAGCGGTTCTTCTCATGGCATACGGGACACCCAACTCTCGGGAGGAGGTGGAGCCCTACTACCGGTCTATCCGCGGTGGACGACAACCGACTCCCGAGCAGGTGGAGGAGCTCACCGACCGGTATCGAAGGGTGGGTGGCCGCACCCGTTTGCTGGATATCACCCAGGAGGTTGCTGCCGCACTACAGCAGCGCCTCAATGACCAGGATGCGGACCGGTTTCAGGTCTACATTGGGATGAAGCACTGGCACCCCTTTATCGCGGAGGTGGTGGAGCGTATCGCCGCCGACGGGATACAGCAGGTCATTGCCATTGCGCTGGCACCGCACTACTCCAAGATGAGTATCGACGGCTATCGAAGCTCCGTGCAGGAGGCGGTGGACTCACTGGCGAACCCCCTCTCCGTGCGCTTCATCGAAAGCTGGTACGCAAACCCCCTCTTCATCAGTTCGATGGCCAAGAGGATCCGGGAGGCGCTGAAACGGAACTTCTCATCGGATGGCGAAGAGGATGTGAAGGTTGTGTTCAGCGCCCACAGCCTGCCCAGGCGCATCCTCCAGTGGGAGGACCCGTACCCGGAGGAGCTCCGGCAGAGCTGCGAGACGGTGGCCAAGGCCGCCGGCCTCTCCTCATGGCAGTTCACCTTTCAGAGCGCCGGCCGCACGAGCGATCCGTGGTTGGGACCGGACATCCTTGATACCCTGGCCGGGCTGGCCGGCGAGGGTGCCAAGAGGGCCCTGATGGTGCCCATCGGATTCGTCTCCGACAACCTGGAGATCGTCTTTGACATCGATGTGGAGGCCCAGGAGCTGGCCCAGGGACTGGGCATGCAGCTGGCACGAACGGAGATGCCGAACGCCTCTCCGGACTTCATTGAAGCGCTGGAGGACCTGGTGGTCAACGGCACGGGTGCGCGCACCAGCAGTGCTGGCCGGTAGACCGCGTTGCTAGCCCCCCCACTGCCACGCTGTGTGGGGGTAGCGGGCCTCCATCAGCTTTAGATGCTCCTCCCCCAGCAGCGGCAGCGGCAGCTCCTCCAGCCGCCGCGACCAGGCGGACGAGCCACCCTCCAGCCCGGTGAGCCGCGCCTCGTCTATCCCTTTGCTCTGGACCAGCACCTTGAATTCGCCCATGCCTCCGGCCCTGCCCAGCTCCAGCATACCCATCCGGTTGGCATCCCGCTCCTGCTGTCGCAGCCCCTGGCCCGTCAGCTTCCGCTGAAGCCCGGCCAGGCCAAGGTTGGCCAGGAAGACGCGCTGGCTCTCCAGGCCGTGGCTGCTCAGGCCATGCCGCTCTCCCAGTGCCGTAACGGCGGTGAAGTCCACGTGGGCGGTGATATCCTGGGCGCCGACTCGATCATACGGGTTCCCGGACAGGGTGTGCCGGTAGTAGCAACGGAGGCTTCCCCCGCGCCGCTCCGGGGCGTAGAGGGCCTGTGCCGGGTGGCCGTAATCCACGGTCAGGACGAACCCCCGCTCCAGCGAGGCGGCGGCGTCCTGTATCCACGGTTCCAGCGCCAGGCATATCTCGGCGCGCTGGCCCTCGGCCAGGGTGACTCCCTCCGCCTCCAACCGAGCGCTCAGAGCCGCTGTTGACGGCTCTCCGATCACCTCCACGAACTGCCCATCCTTGTACCCAACGAAGAGCTCCTGAAGCCGTCCCTCACGGACGGTCACCCGATGCACCGGGAAGGCATCCAGCAGCTCATTGGAGAGCACGCAGCCGGTGAGTCCCCGGAGTGGCACTCCGACGGCCCGTATCCACTCCAGAACGGCACCGGGGAGCCGGTGACGAGGGCTCCGGTCGATAGCACAATACCGCACGGCTCGTTGGAACTCCGGGTCCAAGTACTGGGCGTAACGGAGGATGTCCAGAGAGAGAAGGCCGGTGCCGGCGCCCGGCTCCACTATTGCGAACAGGGGAGGACGGCCCAGGACCTGCCACATCTCCTCCAGCTGCAAGGAGAGCAGTGCGCCATAGGCCGGATGAGCAGCGGGGGCGGTGAAGAAGTCGGCTGGATGCCGCTCGGACGCGGCCTCGGAGTAGTACCCCCCGTGAGGCCAGTAGAGGGCCAGCTCCATGAACTCACTGAAGGATACGGGCCCGCGGACTGCAATCCGCTCCTTCAGGACATCCTGAACGGAAGGGGTCATAGGTGGAACTCAACGGGGCTCGGAGCACCCTGGAAAGAGAAAGGGGTGTATCCACACAGTGGAGTACACCCTTTTCTGTAGTCTGGGGAAACTATTCCGTTTACAGACCGTTTCCGCGCCTTACCGTCCCTCTGCTCCACGTGGAACTGTACATAGAGTTTCTAAACTCTCGCATCTCGCCGCACAGCTTGCACGTTCCAGCACTTATGGGACCGTTTGGGCTCTCGATCTGCCAGAAGTGCACACATGAAACCATGTAGACTTCCGGTCGAAAGGCACCCGAAAGCGGTGAACCGACCTGCGATAAAAACGGTAGCCCCCCGTGGCTCGCTGACTCCATAGAAGTCCCTCCCCCTTAGTAGGGTCAGCTGAGAAAGCCGCTAGGCCGATATAAGATACAGGATACGCACTTGCCTGTCAAACGCCCATCAACGGAGCGCTCGACTCGGCCACCGGCCCCCGTATGGTAGCTACGGATTCTGTTGACATTGCGGGTGAGCCGATGCTATATTACTGAACTGGGGACACCCTTACGTCAGTAGACAATTCCCAGCTCTTGTCACAGGCCATTCTGGTATAATCTTGCTCTCTGAAGTACGCGTACAGACAAGAGTTGCTTGCCTAGGAGGCACTGGGTGAAGAAGCAAGACTTCGCAGTTCGTTTTGCAGGTGAAGGCGGTCAGGGTGTGGTGACCTCCGCTGAGGGGCTGGCTCAGGCCGCTGCACAGGTGGGGTACCACGTCCAGACCTTCGCAACGTTTCCTTCGCAGATATTGGGAGGGCCCACCTGGACCCAGACCCGAATATCAGACCGACCCGTACTCAGCTCCGGCGATACCCTGGATGTCCTGGTGGTCTTTAACCAGGAGGCCTACAACAGCCATCACGATCAGGTTGCCGAGGGCGGGGTGGTTATCTTCGACTCCGGGGAGTTCACGCTGGAGCATGATGGCCCCACCCTGGGCATGCCATTTGATGAGCTGGCCAAGTCCACCGGAAACGCTCGGGCCGCCAACATGGTCATCAT
>JAPUKM010000021.1 GCA_027295645.1 Chloroflexota bacterium
CACCGGTGAGAGCGCCGAGGAAGCCCTCCGCACCGGCGGCCCGCAGCAGGAGGGCCACGAGGGGAAGGCCGATAAACAGAACGTACACCGAGGTGGCGGTTCCGCCGGTGAGCACCAGGTACGGTGTAGATATTCGGGGCATGTTCACGAGGGCGCTCCCTGGAAGCCATGCTCGGCCAGGATAGCCCGGCGTGGTCTATGGGGCATGTTCACGAGGGCACGCCCTGGAAGCCGTGCTCGGCCAGGATAGCCCGGGCTGTAGGGGAAAAAAGGAAGCTCACGAACTGCCTCGCCAGCTCAGGCTCACGCGCGTCGCGGAGGACGGCGACGGGGTAGAGAGCCGTCACGTTGTGGCCCTGGGACAACGGAATGGTATCGACGCCGCGGGCCCGGTCGCCGGCTACGTCGGAGAGGTAGACGATGCCGGCGTCGGCCTCGCCGAGGGCCACCCTGGCGAACACCCGGCGGACGTTGATCTCCTGGGTCGCGACGTTGGCGACGGCACGCCGGTAGAAGCCGTCGTCGAATCCAGCCGATGCGCCCATCCTCTCCAGGGCGATGAGGGCGTAGGCCCCCGCCGGAACGCTGGGGAGCGCCAGGGCCAGGCGGACTCCGGGGTTCGCTATATCGGCAGGTGTACGTACCGTATCGCTACCCTCGGGCACGATCAGCACCAACGAGTTGGCCGCAAAGACCTCCGGTACGTCCAGGAGGGCATCCGCCCTCTGGAGCAGGTCCATTTGAGGTATGTCCGCGGAGGCGAAGAGGTCTGCCCTGGCCCCCAGCTCAAGCTGTGCTCGCAAGGTCGAGGAGGCGGCGAAGTTGAAGGAGAGCCGGACATCGGGTCGCTCCTGATGGAAGGCGGCCCCCACCTCTTCAAGGGCATCGGTCAGGGAGGAGGCGGCGAACACGGTCAGGTTGCGTTGCGGGCCGGACGGCGAGGAGCAGGCGGCGAGGATGCCCGCCACGGCCATCATGATGAGGCCCAGGCGCTTCGAGGTCATACGCTCAGTGTATGGCGAGACTGGCGTGGCGTCTTTGGGCAGTGTGCACAAAAAGCCGGGTAGCGGCATGCCCTGGTGGTATGATGGTGCCATGGCCGGTATACAGACCCTGCAGTCCGCCCTGGCGCAGCTTCGGGGGCACGCCGCCGTCGATGTCGGACTGCGGGAGGCGCTGGCGCCACTGCTGGCCTACGACGACGAGCGTGGCACCGACCTGGCGCACACGCTGGTGGTGTTTGTGCAGCTGGACGGCAACGCCGCCGCGACGGCGGAGACGCTGTTCCTGCACAGGAACAGCGTGGCGTACCGGCTGCAACGGATCGAGGAGGTGTGCGGACTGGATGTCCGTAATCCAGATGTCCGTCGCCTGTTGACGACCGCGCTGTCGCTGGCTGAGCCGGGGCTGCTCCAGGAGCTGGAGCCGGAAGGGAGCAGGGATGAAGATAAGCGGAAGGAATAGGCTGCCCGGTGTGGTCACGGAGGTCAGCATCGACGGTCTGCTGGCGCAGATAGGGCTGCGCGTGGGGGACAACCACATCGTGGCGCTGATCAGCGCCGAGGCGGCCAGGGAGCTTGGGCTGAAGGTGGGGGACAAGGCGACGGCGCTGGTGAAGGCCACATCCGTGATGGTGGTGAAGGAGTGATCACCAGATGATGGCAGACCCGGCCACCTCCCGAGGGGGGCCTCTGCGGGCATTCTCCCATACGGGGTTCCGTCTCTTCTGGGGCGCGTCCTTCCTTTCCATGTCCTCCTTCTTCATGGTATCTGTGGCGCGAGGGTGGCTGATCCTGGAGCTGACCGATTCCGCATTCATGGTGACGGCGGTGCAGGCGGTGTCGATGCTCCCGATACTGTTCGCCCTCATCGGCGGGGTGATTGCCGACCGCATGAACAAGAGGGTGATACTGATTGCCAGCGACGGGGCGAGCATGGTGTTTGTCTTTGTGCTGGCCGTGCTGGTGGCGATGGACGTGGTGGAGGCCTGGCAGGTGTTTGTCCTGGCGCTGCTGAGCGGCATCGCCTTTGCGCTGGCGCTGCCGTCCAGGATAGCCCTGGTGGGCGACCTGGTGGGCGAGGCGGACCTGCCCAGCGGAGCGGCGCTGTACATCTCCATCTTCAGTACGGCTCTGCTGGTGGGGCCGGGCATCGGAGGGGTGCTCATCGACTCATTGGGTATGGGTACGGCTCTTTTCATCGGGGCGTTGATGGTGGTTCCGGCGCTGGCTCTCTTCGCGCTTCTGCTGGGCATACGAATCCCCCGGCCGGCGACGGCGGAGGCCCCACTATCGAAGAGGTCCGTCATAAGCGACATCGCCGAGGGGGTACGGTACGCGACGAAGGACCATGTGCTGCGGGTGATGCTGGTGCTCGGCATCGCGACGTCGCTGCTGGCACAGCCGTATCAGAGCATCCTGCCGGTATTCGCACGGGACGTTCTGGACCGGGGAGCCGACGGGCTTGGGATGCTGGTGGCGGCAGGAGGCATGGGGGCTATTCCGGGCTCGGTCACGGTGGCGTTTCTCAACAGCCCCCGGCAGCTGAGGTCTCTGATAGTGGTGGGAGGCATCGGCCTGGGGATTGCCATCATCCTCTTCTCCCTCTCCACCGTCTTCCTGGTCTCGGTTGCTCTGAGCTTCAGCCTGGGGTACCTGTTTCAGATCGTCATCACCAGCAGCTTCACGGTCATCCAGATCCTCACGCCCGCTCATCTCCGTGGCCGGGTGGTGAGCCTGCGCCTGGTGGGCCACGGCGTGGCGCCCCTGGGCATGATTCTCCTGGGAGTAGGAGCGGAGTACACCAGCCCGGTGCAGGCTACCGCCACGATGGGAGTCATGGCCCTGGTGGCGATGACGGTTATTGCGCTGGCCATGCCCAATCTGCGGAGGGCACAGCCGGCGCGTGTGGAGGGCGAGGCCGCGCCCGCGACGCTGGAGGTGGCGCAGAGAGAGGGTTCTGAAGTTTCGGGCCCCGACTGAGCGGTGTTATGGAGCTGCGGGACCGCCTACGCCTCTCGCTTGGGCACGAGGAAGCGACGGCGGACGGTGAGTATCTTTTCGCCGCGCTGGTTGATGCCGCGGGTCTCCAGGTAGATGATGCCGCGGTTCCCCTTGCTGGTCTCCTTCGTGTCCAGTATCTCTGTCTCCGCGTAGAGGGTGTCGCCGATGAAGACGGGGCCGTCATGGGTGATCTTCTCGTACTCCAGGTTGGCAATGGCCTTGCCGCTGGTATCGCGCACGGTCATGCCGACGATGAGGCTGATGACCAGGGTGCCCACGACGAGGGGCTGGCCGTGCTGGTGGCCCTTCATGTACTCCGCATCCGTGTGGATGGGGTTGTCGTTGCGGGTCAGCAGGCAGAAGAGGTTGTTGTCCGATTCGAAGATGGTCTTGCCGGGCCAATGCTT
>JAPUKM010000210.1 GCA_027295645.1 Chloroflexota bacterium
ACTGGGGAAGTCTGACCATCTACGTATCTGAGGACACGTCGGGAAACGAAGGTATTCAGCTTTTAAGTCCGCCGCGTCTGCCATTTCGCCACCCCGGCAAGTGGGTGTGGGAGACCGGGCTGCGTTGCGGTTAGGCATGCGTCGTGGTCTCTCACGCTGTCAGAATGGAGGCGACGGTGGGATTCGAACCCACGAATAGGGGATTTGCAGTCCCCCGCCTTAGTCCACTTGGCTACGTCGCCCTGATTATACCGCTGGGTCAAAGAAGTGCCGAGGAGGAGATTTGAACTCCTACGAGCTTGCGCTCACGGCCCCCTCAAGACCGCGTGTCTACCTATTCCACCACCTCGGCGCACGCTGTTTGGCAGAGACGTGACCCGGGCCTTATCTACCAGCGGGAGTCACGCTGCTGCGCCATTCCTTGAGTTAGATGCGGTTTTGCACATCCCAGTTCAATACTTTAATCTGAAATTCCGGGACTGTGTATCTGTATTGTAATAATGCCACCCCGTCCTGTACCGTGTCAAACAGTGCGGTTATACGACGGATGAGTTGATACCCTGCATACAGCGGGAGACTGGTGCTATAATGACGCCGCTCAAGCTGCAGATGTAGAACGGGTGTGAATTGCCACGTTGTGGCTAAAGCTAAGGGGGAGGTGTTTGTATGGCTACTGCATTGATGGGAGTTGAGCACAATATCTATCGGGCGGATGGGAAGGTCTACGTGAATCGCGTGGGCGGTGGCGATCCGGTTCTCTTCATCCACGGCGTGGGGAGTAGTGGCTGGACATGGAAAGAGGTTATCGACCGGCTTTCCCCGCATTTCGCCTGCTATAACGTAGATTTGCCCGGGTTTGGCAACTCTGACATGCCCGCCAGGCAATACGACGTGGACGACTTCGCCGACGCCATGCTCGATGTCCTAGATGCCATCGGCGCGGAGCAGGCCAGCATCGTTGGCGACCATACGGGGGCGATTCTTGGAGTCATCCTGGCAGGGAAGTATCCGAAGCGCGTAAAGAGGCTGGTCTTTGACGGACTGCCGTTCTGGAACGTGGAGCGGGGCAAGGTGATCTGGGAGAAGTTCTTCCTTCCTCAATTCACGGATACCACTTCGTATCATATCCCTGTCGACCCTCTGACCACCTGGGAAGAGGAGAAGGCGAAGAACCCAGCCCTGGACAAGGAGGACTGGGAGAAACGGGATGAAGTGCACCGGCGGAGCCGGCTGTGGGGGAGGATGAGCCACGAGAGCGCCACCGCGTTCGATGTGGAAGCGGCCAGCGCCAAGATAAGCCAGCCCACGCTGCTGATATACGGGGAACATGATGCGCTACGGCGTGGGGAGCAACGGGCCAATGAGGGGATCAAGGGGTCCGTCCTTAAGGTTATTCCCGGGTCTGAGGGAGCCCATGCAACGGCCCACTCAGGCAACCCCGATGGATTCGCCGAAGAGGTGAAAACCTTTCTCCAGCAGTAGCCCGCACCGCACAGCAATCGAAGCCACTTCTGCTGATTTGTACAGCAGAAGTGGCTTGCGGGCTGATCCATACGCTGTGTCAAGACCAAGGAGAAGCCGGTGCCCCTCGCCAAGTTGAACGGAGTCAACATCTACTACGATACGTCTGGTTCAGGGACGGCCATTGTCCTGACGCACGGATTCGCGGGCTCCACCAGGATGTGGCAACCCCAGGTAGAGGCCCTGTCCAAGGATTACCAGCTCATCACCTATGACATCCGGGGGCATGGCCAGTCAGACGCACCCGCAGACCGCGCCCTCTATTCCTGGGATATAGCGATGGAGGACCTTCATCAGCTACTGACGAGCCTTGGAGTCAAGGAGGCGATCGTAGGCGGCCTTTCGCTAGGCGGCATAGTCAGCTTCCATTACTATATGAAGCACCCGGAGATGACCAAAGCGCTGATCATTGCCGACTCCGGGCCGGGCTTTCGCAATCCGCAGACCATGGCCCAGTGGGACCAGGAGCGCTACAAGGTAACGGAGGTGCTGGAGAAGGGCGGTATGGCGGCCTATATGGCGAGCCCGTACGCCAGTACCACCTACTACACCACTCCGGACGTTATGGTTGCGCATTCTCCCGTTGGCCTGTCCAACGTCAACATGGCCCTACAGACGAACCAGGAGATGGTGCCTCTGGAGGAGATTAAGGTTCCGACCCTGGTTATAGTGGGGTCGGGCGACACCAACTCCATTCCTCCTGCCAACTATATGCACAGGAAGATACCGAACTCTCGATTGGCGGTTATCCCACAGGCGGGGCACGGCTCCAACGTTGACCAGCCGGCAATCTTCAATAGGGCCATCCTGGATTTCCTTAAGGATTACGGACTCTAGTCACGTCTCATCAGCCCCGAACATGTTAGGCAGACCACGGCGCAGTGCCATCCGAGGTGAGCAGATGTCTGATCAGATACTCTCCCCATTCAAAGTTGCTGCCATTCACGCTGCCCCTGTCTTTATGGACCTCAACAGGACGGTTGAGAAGGCGGTGGGCCTCATTGAGGAGGCGGGACGCCAGGGTGCAAGGGTTGTGGTTTTTCCAGAGGCGTTCATTCCGGGGTTTCCATACTGGGTCAATCTGTCGAGCGTCCTCTTCCACGGGAAGCTCTTCGTCAAGCTGTGGGAGAACTCCATCGACCTGTCGAGCGATGATGCGGTGATACGCCCACTGCAAGACGCAGCCCGCAAGGCAGGAGCGGTGGTCGTCATGGGGCTCAACGAACGGGCCGGCGGCACGCTCTACAATGCTCAGCTGTTCATTGACCAGGACGGTCAGGTTCTGGGCGCTCGCCGCAAACTTGTTCCGACACTGGCCGAACGGACGGTCTGGGGGTATGGAAACGGCAGCACTCTCCGGGTGTGGGATACCTCTTTTGGCAAGGTCGGAGGACTGATGTGCTGGGAGCACAGTATGAATCTGGCGCGCCAGGCGCTGATTGCCCAGGGGATCCAGATTCATGCGTCGTCATGGCCCGGGCTTAGCAGCGTCAAGGGCTACGACCCCGTTTTCCAGATACAGGTAGAGGCTTTGACCAAGACCCATGCTCTTACCGGACAGTGCTTTGTAATCGTGGCGATGAACCCGGTCAACGAGGATGTCCTTGAGGTCATGGAACCGTACATCGGGGCGACAGACCTCATGCAGCCAGGGCCCGCGTGGAGCGCTATCATCCACCCGCTGGCCACGCTACTGGCCACGGAGACGGGGGACAAGGATACGGTGCTGTGCGCCGAGATCAACCCCCGCCACATCATCAGCACCAAGTACCTGGTGGACAGTGTTGGGCACTACAGCCGACCGGAGGTACTCTCCCTGGTGGTCGATCAGACCGACTACCAGCCGGCGCGGTTCATCAATAACGGCGGCTTGGACGGGTCGGTCCAGGTGGACGCGGAGGCGCCAGCGAATGGCCGAGAGCGGATGCCCGCCACGAAGCAGTCAAAGTCGACGTCGAACGTGTACGGGCATCCGAAGGAAGAGGCGTAATCCGATTGGTAGGCAGCCGATCGTTTGGTTGATGCTGGTCACCTCTTCTGAAGCCTCTCGACCATCGCCTTCATGAGCGCCCGTTGCTCTTTGTCCTCCCTCAGGATTCGGGAGAACATCTTCTCCATACGTAGGCCATCTGCAAGGGACATATCCAGTCCCCTCCAGGCCAACTCCTTGTTCGCCTGGAGGGCGTGAAGGGGATGCCTCGCGATCTTTCCAGCCAACTCCTCCGCTGCGGCCATCAGTTGATCGTTGGGCACCACCCTGTTGACCAGGCCAACTCTGAGCGCCTCTTCAGCGGTGATATTCTCTCCCGTCAGTAGCATCTCCAGCGCCATCCCAAAGGGGATTCGCCGGGTGAGCCTTTGGGTGCCGCCGAAGCTGGCGACGGCTCCAAGCAACACCTCGGGTATTCCGAATCTTGCGCTTGGGGTGGCGATAACGATGTCACACGCGAGCGCAATTTCGACTCCGCTCGCCAGGCAGTAACCGTTCACGGCCGCTACCAGGGGCTTCCAAAGCGTTCCCGTTTCTCGAAGGGCGAACGGTGACTTCGAAAACGTTCGCCAGAACCGCTCATCCCTGGCATCAAAGGAGCTTCCCATCTCCTCCATTTCAGAGATGTCGTTTCCGGCACAAAAAGCCCGGTCGCCAGCCCCGGTGATAACGCCCACCTTCAGGTTGTCATCGTCGCGGATGTCGGCCAGCACTCGCTCTAGCTCGGCGATCAGCTCCTGATTGAGGGTGTTCAGCTTTTCGGGTCGATTGAGGGTGATATAGGCGATGCTATCCCTTTTCTCATATAACAAGACCATCTCTGTGTCTTCTCCTTCTCAAAAGTTGGTGCCCTTCAATGACGCCAGCGACAGGTGGTGCCATTGTATTGGGCATCGTTGTTGTGTCAACGTTAGTAATGTAGTATGGTCAGCCCTGCTGAGAGCTACGAGTTGGATAGCCCCGCTATCCTGGCGAAGGAGGTTGGTAATGCTCGTTGATGCCCACGTGCACTGCTTTGTGTGGGAGGAGTTTCCCGCTGGTGAGAGATGGGCCTTTGCCAACAACTGGGCCTGGTATAGGGGGAGCCTCGCCAACCTGAGCGGCGGAAGAGGGGGCATCTTTGTCCCGCCGCTGGACCAGAAGGGCCCATGGCGTGACGCCGCAAAGGTGTTTCCACGGACGGGCAAGGCAAACTCAGACCCTGATGGCAAGTTCCTCATGAGCTACCTGGACGCCATGGGCATCGAGAAGTGCGTCTGCTTGATGGTGGATTGGGGGCTAGCCTGGGGAGAGGAGGCCGAGTTCCCGGTAGGGGAGGTCAACAAGCGTGGTGGTGAGCTGAAGAAGAAGTTCGAGGGCCGGTTCTATTTCCAAGCCGGCGTGGACCCACGGAGACGCAATGCGGCGGAGCTGGCCGAAACGGCCATCCGCGACTACGGGGCATCGGGCATAAAGATACTGGCGGCCAACGGAATCGCTCCGGATGACCCCCTCTGCTTTCCCGTATACGATGTGTGCCGCTCCTACAATAAGACCGTGACGGTGCATACGGGCAGCGGAGATGTAGCCGGGTTTTCGTATCCGGCACATGTCTGGCACCTGGAACAGCCCGCCAAGATGTTCCCGAGCGTTCAGTTTGTGGCGGCCCACGGCGGGGGCGGCCTGGACGGCGAGTGGCATGACATTCTCCAAATGACTCTCACCATCCCCAACATCGCTGTGGACCTTTCAGAGTGGCAGTACCCAATACCGCCAAACGACTGGGACCCCGGGCGGGAGCAGGAGTTCATTCACGTTCTCAACATTCTGCGTAAGAACCTGGGGCCCCATAACATTATGGCGGGTACCGACTTCATGGGTGGCGAGAGCCCGGAGTACAACCGGTGGTGGTGGGACCTGTGGAGAGACCTACCGGCACGGGCCAAGAAGTTCGGCTATCTGTTCCTCCAGGAGGAGGCGGATTTGATGGGCGGCGACAATGCCCGGCGGATCTACGAGACCGGGTAGGTTGGCAGCTTGATGATCGCAGTCGCCACCTGCCTGGTGTAGCGAGTCCCAGAGGGATGGATATGGCGGGAAACGCACAGCGGAAAAGCCTGGAGCCAACGGTCTTCCGAGTGGATGACGCTGTGGAGAAGGACACCCTTGTGGGCTCCCATTGCGCCAAGTGTGATAGGAACTACTTCCCTCCACGGCAGTGGTGTGCTGCCTGCTTTGAGCCCGGGTGTGAGGAGATTGAGTTGAGCCGCGAGGGTACCCTCAGCAGCTTTGCTCTCGTGGAGAGGAAGCAGGAGTATTGCCTTGTGGAGGCGCCGTACGCTTTTGGTGAGGTCCGACTCCCTGAGGGGATGCTGGTTTACACCACTCTCAATATCACATCTGAGGTTGCCGCCAACGGTCAGATCAGGGTGTACAGCACGATTGATCAGGATAATTTCAACGTTTTCAAAACGGGACAGCGGGCCAGGCTGGCTCCTCTGGTCATCAAGAGGGCCGACGATGGTGCTGATATAGTGGCGTACAGCTTTGATATTGTGGAGGGAGCGTGATGCGGGAGGTCGTTGTACTGGGAGTGGGGATGCACAAATTCGGACGCTTCCCTGACGAGACCTTCGAGGAGCTAACATACCCCGCTATTTCTCACGCCCTGGAAGATTCCGGTGTTCCCTTTAAAGACATTGAGGTGGCATTCTGCGGCGTGGTGAATTCCGGCCTCTACGATAGCCGAAACGTCATCCAGCAATTTGGCTGGACGGGAATACCCATTCACAGCATGGCGCAGGCCAGTGGGAGCAGCGCCGCAGCATTCAGAGTGGCCTACTGGACCGTTGCCTCCGGGCTGTATGACACTGCGTTGATTGTTGGATACGAGAAGATGGCGCGAGGTTTTATTCCGGGGACCGTCATGCCGGGCAGGAGCCATCTTGACGTTATGGGTCTTGACCCCATCCCCGCTCGAGTGGCCCTGGAGATGCGCAAGCGGCTAGAGCTGTATGAGGAGCCGATAGAGGCCCATGCGGCATATGCTGTACAGTCCTCCGAAAACGCAGCCCTCAATCCGTATGCCCACTATCCGGTGAAACGCACTGCGGAGGAGGTGCTCAACTCGGTGGTTATCAGCGACCCTCTCAGGCTGCTGATGTGCTGCCCAACCAGCGATGGTGCGGCGGCGGCGATCATTACCAGCAAGGAGAAGGCCAAACAGTACGGAGCTTCCAGAGCGATCACTGTTGCAGGCTGGGCCTGCGGTTCGCCCCAGGCCGAGGACCTGTTCGGCGGCCCCGGGGCGTTCATCGGGGGCGACTTCAAGGGCGGCAATCTCACCAGGCGGATGGCCGGCGAGCTGTACGAGAAGGCGGGTGTAGGCCCAAAGGACATTGACGTTGCGCTGGTCCACGACCCGTTCACCATGGCGGCGATGGTCGATATCGAAGCACTCGGTTTTTGTCCCGAGGGTGAGGGAGGCCGATGGATCCTGGAGGGGAAGACCCGCGTTGATGGAGAGATCCCGATCAACACCGACGGCGGGCTGCTCTGCAAAGGGCACCCCATGGGGCCGACGGGAGTATCACAGGTGGCCGAGGTGGTGAAACAGCTACGCGGCGAGGCCTCAAACCAGGTCCCCAACAAACCGAAGGTGGGGCTGACTCACAGTTCAGGCGCGGGCATGATCAATATGCTCGTGCTGAAGAGGTGAAACACTTCTGGACTCCTGGAGGCGGGAATGTCTGTACTACTGTATGAAAAGCGCGACCAGATTGCCTACATAACCCTCAATCGCCCGGACTCTCTGAACGCCCTGAATAATGAGCTCATCGAGGCTGTGGGTAACGCCCTGGTCGACTACCGCGACGATCCATCGCTTCTGGTGGCCATCATGACCGGGACCGGTCGCGCCTTTTCCGTGGGAGCCGACCTGAAGGAGATGACCGCCGAGGGTCAATCAGCCGGGACACGGCCACTGCGGACGCCCATCCGCGAGGAGGTGTGGAAACCGATCATCTGCGCTATAGACGGCTACGCCCTTGCCGGGGGACTGGGAATGGCTCTCCAGTGCGACATCCGGGTAGCCACGGAGCGCTCCAGGTTCGGTGATGTGGAGACACGTGTAAGCGCCTGGGGTTATCTGAACGGCATAAAGATGATGCCGATGGGAGAGGCGCTATATATGTTCCAGACCGGATCCCATATCAGCGCCGATGAGGCCTATCGTTTGGGCCTGGTCCACAAGGTTGTGCCGGATCGAGAGGCGATGATGCAGGAGGCCGAGGCCATTGCCGCGGAGATCAGGCTCTGCGCACCGCTAGCGCTCCAAGCCGTCAAGCGCCTTGCCTATATGACGTTCAGTCATACCGGTGAGGAGGTGAACGCGTTGGCCCAGGAGCTGAAGCAGAAGGTGGCGCAGAGCGAAGACGCCAAAGAGGGCCCCCGGGCCTTTGCCGAGAAGCGCAAGCCGGTTTGGAAGATGCGTTAGGTGGCTGCGAATGGTCAGGTGTTTATAGGGGGTGGATAATGTCTGTGCTGCTCTATGAAAAACGGGACCAGGTCGCCTATATCACCCTCAACCGGCCAGACTCCCTGAACGCTTTTAATGATGAGTTGAATGCCGCGATGGGCGAGGCCCTGGTTGACTACCGTGATGATCCATCGCTTCTGGTGGCTGTCCTGTCCGGAGCCGGCCGTGCCTTCTCCACGGGAGCCGACCTGAAGGAGCTGGTGGCCAAAGGTGGGAGCGCCGGAGGGAGGCAGATAAATACACCGCTCATGAAGAGTGATCTTCCCGAGTGGCCAGGGGAGATGAAGGAGGTGTGGAAGCCCATTATTGCCGCGATAGACGGCTTCGCTGTCGCGGGAGGTTTCCACCTGGCTCTCGAATGTGATATCCGGATAGCGACGGAACGCTCCAGGCTGGGTGACGTGGAGTCACGGATTAGCGCCTGGGGTGGCCGGCACTTCAAGCGGATGATCCAAATGATGCCCTTTGGTGAGGCTATGCACATGCTTCTCACTGGGACCCATATGAGTGCTGAGGAGGCACATCGAATAGGCCTGGTGCACAAGGTACTCGCTGATAGGGATGCCTTGATGCAGGAGGCCGAGACGATCGCCGAGCAGATCAAGCTCTGCGCACCCCTGGCGGTCCAAGCTGTGAGGCGGCTTGCCTACACAAGCTTTGTTAAGACCGGGCGAGAGTTGACCGAGCTGAATCAGACCCTGAAGAAGCGGGTATCCGAAAGCCAGGATGCCAAGGAGGGTCCCCGGGCTTTCGCTGAGAAGCGTAAGCCCGTTTGGACAATGCGGTAGACCACTTCAGGTCTGCTTTCGTCTAAACTGCCGGAGTGCTGTCCCACCAAAGGGCTCCCGTAGAGGTTCTGAAGTCATACGTAATGGAGGAATTCGATGTCCGACTACAGTAACTTGAAAACACTTCTGGTCGAGCGCAAAGGCTCCGTCCTTACCATCACCCTCAACCGGCCGGAGGTGCTCAATGCGGTCAACAAGGAGATGGACGATGAGCTGAGGGAGTGCTTCCACATGGTGTCGCAGGATAGAGAGGCCGACGCGGTGGTTGTGACGGGAGCGGGTCGGGCCTTCTGTGCCGGTGGCGATATCAAGGCCATTCAGGCCGGCAACTGGGATGGAGAGATGTCCGGCACGGTACGTCTCCAGAACAGCGTCCGGTCAGGCTTTGATATGATCAAGGCGATGCTGGAGATCGAGCAGCCGATCATCGCTGCTGTCAACGGCGATGCAGTGGGCCTGGGCGCGACGCTTGCCCTGTTCTGCGATATCGCGATCGCGTCAGACACCGCACGCATCGGCGATACCCACATACGCGTTGGGGCGGTGGCGGGGGACGGCGGGGCCGTGGTGTGGCCCCTGCTTATGAGCCTGAGCCGGGCCAAAGAGTTCCTGATGACCGGCGACCTAATCTCCGCGGCAGAGGCGGAGCGCATCGGCCTGTTCAATCACGTGGTCCCCGTCGAGGAGGTGCAGTCCGCGGCCTTTGCTCTGGCGGAACGGCTGGCCAATGGACCCACGGTGGCAATCCGGTGGACGAAGATGGCCCTAAACCAGCGCTTGATTGATGAGGTGAACCGCGTGCTGCCTCTATCCATCGCCTTGGAGGCTCTGTCGTTTACGACTAAGGACTATGCAGAGGCGATCAACGCCTTTACGGAGAAGCGACCGCCGCAGTTCAAGGGACAGTAGAGGGACGATGCGAAAGCCGACTGGTGAGGGGTTGCGATGGCGCTTAATGGTCATTCAGGGATACTAGCCGTCTTCACCAACTGCCGGGACCCACAGCGGGGGAAGGATTTTAACCGCTGGTACGACGATTCTCATGTGCCGCGCTTAGAGCAATCGGGAGCGCTAGCACGCTCCAGTCGGTATCGGAATGTGGGGGAGATGAATAGCGGTCAGGCGAAGTACCTGGCTATACATGAGTCCAATCGGACTGACCAGATGTCCGTGTACCGGGAGGTCACACAGACCTGGAAGCGCCTAGCTGGGGAAGGGGCGATACACCCGGCTCTGGATCTGGTCCTTCGAGCTCAATACGAGCGGGTAGGGCCAGAATTCCGAAGTGACCGTTCTGCCAGGCCTGTTCAAGGGATTCTAGTCGTGCTTACTGCCCCTCGTCCGGGTGTGCCTGACGATGAGTTCAACGATTGGTATGCCGGCACCCACGTTCCCGAGCTTCTGGGCACGGGCAAGTACCATACGGCCAACCGGTATCGGTTAGTGGCCAGCGAGCCGGAGGCTCCCAGGTATGCCGCCATCTATGAGACGGAGCTGGATGCCGCTACAGCAGCCGACGCTCTACTGGAGTACCGCGGCAAGTGGACGCAGCACCCGGTACACGGGGTCGCCTACGAGGTAGGGCTGCGGGGAGTTTTTCAGGCCGTGTAGTTGCCCTTGGTCTTGGAGAGCTTTCGGCAGATACGGCTGGCGCGCCGTTAGGATTGCTGGCAGGAGCGGGAGGACGTTTCCCGAAGGTGATCGGAAGCCGGACTACGAGATCGACCACGCGGATGAGCTTCGCCCGATAATTGGTGAGCTATGGTCGAGATGAACTACCAGGCGGGAAGGTCCAGGATTGGGATGGGCCTACGATCTCGAAGCTGGGAGACGTAATGAAACTAGTGGGGGTTTAAGCAAGGGCTATGATCGCCGTTTCCTCGATGTACCCGGACCAAGCGACTGATTATCCTCCCATGGTGTTGATCCACGGTGCGGCGAACTCCGCCAAGGTGTGGACCGTTTGGCAGCAAGAATTAGCCGGCCGGGGATGGACATCCCACGCGATTGATCTGCGCGGCCACGGCCAGAGCCCACCATCCGACCTCTCACGGACGACAATGGAGGACTATGCCAGCGACGTGCGCGACCTTGCCGGCCGCTTGTCGCAGCCGCCTGTTGTCATGGGCTGGAGTATGGGAGGACTGGTAGGCATGATGGTCGCCTCTCAAGGCCTGGGGGTGGCCTGTATTGCCCTTGCACCGAGCCTGCCCGCACGGCAAATGGATACTTCAGTGGATCTGCGAACAGGGGAGTTCGGACCTGAAGAGTACGGCATCATCGACGGTGACACCAATAACCAGCCCACCATGCCGGACTTGGACGCAGAGGAGCGCAGTCTGGCTTTGAGTTCACTCAGCCGTGAGTCGCGCCTGGCTCGCGATCAAAGGAGGCAGGGCATCATTATCGAGTCGCTGCCGTGCCCACTCCTCATCGTGACGGGAACAGATGACAAGGCCTGGCCTAAGACACGATACGAGGGGCTTTGGTTAAACGCGGAGTTCCTTGAAGTGGAGGAAGCCTCGCACTGGGGATTGGTCATAAACCGGCGTGCGCTGGCGGTTGGAATCCCTGAAGTACTACGTTGGCTGACTACTAACGTGGGACCTGTCGCGGAAACACCTAATCGATGATCTCTAGATAAGCTTCCTCCAGCGTTGGATCTCTAGCAACCATATTCTCGATGTGGTCCTTCCCGACCACTTCCGCTATCTTGTCACTCAAGTCTGCGCCAGCGACCACGTGAACGGTGAGCTTCTGGTAGACGCCGTCAGCGCTTGTGGTGGCTCGCTTCACACCGTCGAGCCCAGTCAACTCTTCCTGAAGGCTCGGTCGCGTCTGGTTGAGGGTCAGCTCGATCACACCGATGCTGCTGAAGTTTCGCTTTATCTCAGCAGGTGTGCCCAAAGCTACGAGCTTCCCCTTGTTGATAATGGCGATCCTGCTGCACAGCGAGTCCGCCTCGAACATGTAATGTGTGGTAAGCAGGACCGTCTTGCCTTGACCGACGAGGGCGGGTATCCGCTGCCGCAGCTCTTGGGCCCCCAGCGGGTCCAACCCCAGAGTGGGTTCATCCATGAATACGACTCCGGGATCCGTTAGCAACCCACGGGCTACGTGCAGGCGTTGTTTCATCCCCCGGGAATACTGCTCTACCAGGGTTTTTTGTTGATCGGCCAGACCAGCCTGCGCCAAAGAATCATCGATGATGCGGTCGGTGTCACGGGGCTTAATGTGGTTCAGGGCAGCGAAATAGCGCAGGTTCTCCTTACCGGTGAGGCGCCCGTAAAACCCACGGTCACCGCCAAGGATAATGCCTATATTCTTGCGTACCTCACGTCCCTCTTTCACTACGTCATATCCGAGCACCCTGGCGGTCCCGGTTGTCGCGCTAAGGAGTGTCGAGAGGATCCTGATCGTGGTGGTTTTCCCTGCTCCGTTGGGACCGAGCACACCGAACACCGTCCCTTTCGGTATCTGCAGGTTCAGGTCTTGCAGAGCTACCGTCTCCCTACTTTGACCAAGAAGGCTACGGGACCGGTAGACCCTCCCCAGACCCTCACACTCGACTGCGTATTCGTTGTTCTCTGTCATCGCTGCTCCTGAACTCCTCGTTAGTTCGCCCTCACGCCGGGGAACGCTCCAAGCTCGATCGGGCCCTCGCATCCCTCTCCACCAGCATGTACACGACGATGCCCGCTATCGCATAGCCCAGGCCTACAAGCGCTTCTAACAATAGCTCATCTCTAACGGCCCCGATGTCCATTCCCGCGAATGCCCCGCGAAGGGCCACCAGGCCATGCGTCAGCGGTATCCCATTTGCAAGGTCACCAAAAAACCAGGGCAGGCTGGCGATGGGGATGATGACCCCGGTCATCGCCAGGAACAGCCCCATGGCCGCGTTGTACAGGTTGAAGAACTCGCCCAACATCATGGTGAAGTTGCCAAGGAACAAGGCGAATGCCGTGCATGCCGCCGCAGTCAACAGCACAGACACAATCATGGTCCACCAGTTCAGCGTGGAAAGGTCAAGGCTCAGAACGAGCCAGCCAAACAGAAAGCTCAGGGCGCACGCCAAAATGCTGTTCGGGAAGTGCAACACGCCCCGGCTGAAGAACACCGCTACTCGGCTGCCTGGCGAGCTATAAATGAACGAGATGGTCCCGAAGACCCGCTCATAGACAAACGACTGCAGTATCCCACCTAGCAGGATGACGGGAATGGCATAACCGATCATTCCAATCATATAGGCCTGCGCCGCATCGGAGTCCGCCGCGAATTTCCCGACAAGAGCGAACATAAGAAGCATGAGGATGGGTCTCAGCACGACGTTCGAGATGTAGGCCGTCCAGTTCAGCCACAGGAACAGGCCTCGGTAAGAGAGATAGGCTTGGACGAAGAAGTTTCTCATTCCAGGCAACGCCTCAGAAAACGCCAAGGGCTCCCGTCGCGCGTACGCGCGCCACGACCTTCTTAAACAAGAAAAGGGTGAGACCCCAATACCCGATGCT
>JAPUKM010000211.1 GCA_027295645.1 Chloroflexota bacterium
CCACGTTCCGCTGGTCCGGCGGCACATTCACCAAGGCCCCGGACACGACTCGGCCTTGCACGCTGATCTCGCCGGCGTCCGGGCTCTCGAAGCCGGCGATGAGGCGAAGCAGGGTGGTCTTTCCGCACCCACTTGGCCCCAGAATCGACAGGATCTCCCCAGGCTCCAAGGCAAAGCTGGCGTCGTCTACCGCCACGACATCGCCGAAGCGTTTCGTCACGCTTTCGCATCGGACGACTGGACCGGTCAAGGCCGCACCCCTCCTCTGGCCCCAACAGGTTCGAGGCTACGCTCCCGCAGCACCAGGTATGCCATGGGGATAGCGGACATCAGGATCAAAGCAAGCGCGGGGGCCGCGGCCTGCGCGAAGAAGGCTTCCGAAGACGCCGACCAAACGGCAGTGGCCAGGGTTTTGAAGCCCAACGGGCCCAAGATCAGAGTCGCGGGCAACTCCTTCATGGTGATGAGGAAGACCAGGGCGGCTCCCATGAGGACGCCCGAGCGGATCAAAGGGACTGTGACAGTGAGCATAACCTGGGTCGGGGTTCGTCCAAGGCCACGGGCCGCCTCCTCGAGTCTGGGGCTGACCTGAAGCAGCGAGGATCGTGCCGCGCCTAGGGCGGCTGGGAAGAACAGCACAACGTAGGCGAACACCAGCAGCCAGACAGTCTGGTACAAAGGCGACGCGAACCTGGCACCGAAGAACACCAGGGCCAGGGCGACCACTACCCCAGGCAGCGCGTAGCCCACAAAGCTGGCGCGCTCCACAATGCGGCTGAACATGCTGGGGTATCGCACCACCAGCGCCGCTACAGGTATCGAGCACACCCCTGCGGCCAACGCAGCCAGGGCCGATACATATACCGAGTTGCGCATGGCACTCCAGAGCAGTAGCAGAGGCTCGCCGGATGAGATTCCGCGCGCTAGCCAATATATCAGCACTGTCATGGGCAGGACCAGCGCGAGGGTGACGACACCCCCGCAGAACCCCAACGCAGGCCACTTCCAGGCTCCCAGGCGCACGGTCCGGGGCGCCTGGGCCGTACCGGAGCCCGTTCGGTGGTACCGTCCCCGGCCCCGCGTATACGACTCCATCACCAGCAACGCCACTGCCACTCCAACCAGCACCAGTGAGAGTACCGCGGCGATGGAGCGGTCGAAGGCCGACTGGTACTGTTGGTAGATAGCCCAGGTGAAGGTCTCGTATCTCATGAGCGAAACGGCGCCGAAGTCGCTGAGTGTGTACAAGCCTACCAGAAGCGCCCCGGACGCTATCGCAGGACGTAGCCGAGGTAGGGTGACCCGCAGCAGAGTGCTCATGGGGCCATGGCCAAGGCTGCGCGCTGACTCCTCTTGAGCCGGGTCCAGACTCCTGAGGGAGGCTCGCATGGTGAGGACAACGTAAGGGTAGCTCAGGAGTGCAAGGGTAATTGTCGCTCCCGGCAGCCCGTAGATAGCGGGCAGCCGGTCGACTCCAAAGGGAACCGACAGGAGCTGCTGCAGAAGTCCTCTCGGCCCAAGGGCCGATACGGCCAAGAAGGCGCCAACATAGCTCGGGATGACCAGAGGCAGCAACGTCACCACCGCCCAGACACGCCGGAGCGGCAGGTCCGTCCTCACGGTAAGCCATGCTATGGGGACGGCAAGACCCACCGAGACTGCCGTTACCGCCGCTACTAACGCTACAGAGCGGCCAAGGATCTGTGCGGTCCGCGGGCGAAGGAGCAGCTCCCAGGCCTCAGAGCTGGCGCCAACGCTCCGCAGAACCAGGTAGGCCAGCGGCAGCATCATCGCCAGTCCTACCAGCAACGCTGGGAGCCACACCGCCACCGGAGGCGCAGGGAGGCGGACGTGCCGCCACCCATGTAGAAGACTCGTCCTTCCAGCGTTAGCGATCATCGCCCGTCTGGCCCCTAAATATAGGTCCGTTACGGAATTATTCCTACCGACCTCAGAAGGGCCTGCGTACCTCTTATATCGGCTAGGTCCGCCATGTCTATGTTGGGTTTGTTGATCTCGCTCAGGGGCACGAGCAGCCGGTTCGTGTTAACTCCCTCCACCAGCGGATATTCGTAGGTCTGTCCGGCAAAATACTGTTGTGCAACCGTCGAGAGCATAAAGCGCAAGAACTTTTCTGCATTCTCACGATTGCTGGCCGTCTCCAGTATGCCCGCGCCGGCGACCATGACTAGGCTGCCGGGGTCTCCGGCCGCCAGGTAGTGATTGCGGGCGGCGAAGCTTTCGCCATTCTCCTGGATAAAGCGGTAGAGATAGTAGTGGTTGACGAACCCTACCTCTATCTCTCCCGCCGCGGTGGCGGCCACTATGGGTGTGTTCTTGGGGTAAACCGCGGGGTCGTTCTCTTGAATCCCCTGCAGCCACTCTCGCGTCCTCTCCTCGCCCCATATTTTTCGCATGGCGGTGACCATCGTTTGGAATGACGCGTTGGTGGGTGCCCAACCGATTCGACCCTTCCACTTGGGGTCGGTAAAGTCGGAGATCGAAGCCGGGAGCTCATCCTCTGAGAGGCTGTCTCGATTGTAGACCACCGTTCTCGCCCGGCCCGAGATGCCCACCCACTTGCTCTCCGGTGAATGGGCCCAGGCGGGAACCAGACCTGTGATCTCATTAGGCAGAGGGGCCAGCATGGCGACGACTGCTCCCAGCCCACCCGGGT
>JAPUKM010000212.1 GCA_027295645.1 Chloroflexota bacterium
CTGACAGATGGGGTAGCCGGGGCTAAGGGAGAGGGGTCACGTTTCTCCTCTGGAGAGGAGGCTCTCCTGGCTATGGAGGCCGATGTCGTGAACCTTAAGGCCTCAATCCTAATCCGAGACGCTGACCAGGAGGATGGCTGGCTCAAGACCACACCCGGGCGGCTCATCTTCAACGAGGTGGTCCCATCTGAGTTGGGCTTTCGGAATGAAATAATGGACAAGGGGGCTCTCAAGGAGCTGGTTGCAGAGTGCTTTAAGCGACTGGGCAATGAGCAGACCGCCACTTTCCTGGACGAGATCAAGTATCTGGGGTTCCATTACGCCACACAGGCAGGCATTACGATAGCCATTAACGATATCGAGGTGCCCGAAAAGAAGGCAGCGCTGATGGAGACTGCTAACGAGCAGATCAATACCCTGGAGGAGCAGTTTCAACTAGGCCTGATCACCGAGAATGAGCGCTATAACCGCGCGGTGACTATCTGGACAGATACGAATGATGATATGACCACCGTCATTGAAGAGACACTGCCCTCATATGGAGGCATGTACATGATGGTCGCCTCCGGTGCCAAGGGAAACATTGCTCAGATCAAGCAGATGGCCGGTATGCGTGGCCTTATGAGCGACCCAAAGGGCCGGATTATCGATCTGCCCATTAAGTCCAGCTTCCGAGAGGGCCTCAGCGTGATGGAGTATTTCATCTCAACTCACGGTGCACGCAAGGGCCTGACGGACACTGCGCTCAGGACGGCCGATAGCGGCTACCTCACCCGTCGTCTTATCGATGTCTCTCAGGACGTCATCGTTCTGGAGGATGACTGCGGAACAACGGAGGGATTCTTCCTGCACGATCTGCCGGAGAACACCATGTTGGCCCCGTTCCAAGACCGCATCGCGGGGCGTATTGCCGCCAGCTCGGTGGCAGACCCGAGTACCGGAGAGGTCATTGTGGAGGCCAAAGAAGAGTTCGTTGAGGAAAAGGCTCTGACCATTGTGGGGGCCGGTATCGACCGGGTGCGCGTACGCTCACCTCTCACCTGCGAGGCCAAGCAAGGGATCTGCCGCCTGTGCTACGGCCGAAGCCTGGCCAGCGGGAAACTGGTGCTACTGGGAGAGGCCGTTGGGATCATCGCCGCCCAGAGTATCGGCGAGCCGGGCACACAGCTCACGATGCGCACGTTCCACACTGGCGGCGTGGCGGGAGTGGACATCACAAGCGGTTTGCCCCGGGTTGAGGAGCTGTTTGAAGCGCGCGTACCAAAGGGTATGGCCATACTTGCGGAGATCGATGGTACTGTCGAGACTGAGGATACGTCCGAGGGGCGCAAGATCAGGGTTGTCAGCCAGGAGGAGTATAAGGAGGAGTATAAGCTTCCTAAAGGCTATACTCTGGCCGTGGAGCCCGGTGAATGGGTGGATATGGGCGCGACGCTGGCCCGACCGACCACTCCTAAAAGCAAGAAGGGCAAGGCCGCTAAAGAGGATACTGCCCTTGCCGAGTCTCAAGATCTGAGTGCCCGTATCTCCGGTCAGGTGTCTATAAAGGGAGCCACCATCTCGGTCACCTGGGTTGAGTCGGAGCAGCGCGAGTATCTGCTGCCCTCATCCGCCCAGATCCTGGTGGAGAACAGCGCCCAGGTGCGCGCCGGGGACCCACTCACCGCCGGCCCTTGGAACCCGCAAGACATTCTGCGTATCCTCGGGAAAGAGGAGGTCCAACGCTATCTGGTCCGGGAGGTGCAGAACGTCTATCACTCCCAGGGGATCACCATCAATGACAAACACATTGAGGTGATTGCACGGCAGATGCTCAGGAAGATCAGGGTGGACGCTCCCGGAGACACGGACCTCCTGCCGGGACAGCTGGTGGACCGGATTATCTTTGAGGAGATCAATGCCAGGGTTCTGGCAGAGGGTAAAGAGCCCGCCACGGCCAGCCCGGTGCTGCTGGGAGTCACCAGAGCCTCCTTGAGCACTGAAAGTTTCCTGGCTGCAGCCTCCTTCCAGGAGACTACCCGGGTGCTAACCGAAGCCGCGGTCAACAGCGCAGTTGATCATCTGCGGGGTCTGAAGGAGAACGTGATCATCGGTCGCCTGATCCCCGCACGGCTGGACCTCTCAGAAGAGGGGCGTGAGCGGCTGGGGAAGCCGGAGCCTGAAGAGGTCCGTCCGATGTTCCCCACGCTTGATGAGGATGGACACGATGGGAACGGTCTTTTCGAGCTCAACCTGGACACAAAGACCGTTGACCCTACCCCGATCCAGGGAGAGATACAGACAGTCAAGGTCAAGGACTCGGACAAGGATGCTGAGGTGAAGGTGGAGACGGCAGTGGAAGTGCCGACCGAGGAGTAGGTTCTTAGCTACCAGAACAGGTGCACGGTACGGGCCGGTGGGAGTATACTTGGCCGTACCTTGATTCAGAGGTGAGCATCCACCGATGTGGATCCCAGCCGATAGTCCTTCGGGTAGGCGGCTAAGACGCCATGGCGTCTCTTCCCATGCCCTGTCGAAGACTCGCGTCTATCCAGTCGGGTGGCTGCCAGGCATCAGGGTGACTGTGCCGCTGCCCTTCTTTGGTACTGCCATCCTCATCAAGAAGGGCCAGTTGAAGTGGGATGCGGAGGGAGAGCTTGCCGAAGGCCCAGAGCTGGCGCCCCTGGTCCACCAACTCCATCATGCCCACCAACGCCTGGAGTGGGGCCTGGTACGGTATCTGTGGAGACACCTTCGAGCCAGACTGCGCCGAGGGTACGGGCCGATCCGGTTCAGCCAGGTGGAGCGGGAGTGCTACGAGGCGGCTCGCCAGACAGTGGAGTATTACCAACAGGAGCGGAACGGCTACGCGGAGCAGGTGGACTCTTAGAGCCGCGCTGTAACATGAAGGAGTGGTGCCGCATATGTATCCGGTAGACCTGCAAGGGAAATATGCCATGGTCTTTGGAGTGGCCAACCACAAGAGCATCGCGTGGGCCATTGCCCAGGCCCTGCACCAGGCCGGGGCGCGGCTGGCCATCACGTACCAGGACGAGCGGCTCAAGGAACGGGTGGTGAAGCTGACGGAAGGCTGGGACGATGTTCTGCTCCTGGAGTGCGACGTGACCAAGGACGATGATATCGCAGCGGCGTTTCAGGCGGTCAAGGGCCACGCCGGTGGCCTGTCGGTGGTGGTGCACAGCGTCGCCTTCGCCCTACGCGAGGAGCTGGGGGGCGACTTCTCCAAGACCAGTCGAGACGGGTTCAGGATGGCCCTCGATATCAGCGCCTACTCGCTCATCCCGATTGCCCGCTACGCCGCGCCGCTCATGGAGCCGGAGGGGGGCAGTATTGTGGCGCTCACCTTCATTGCGTCCGAGCGGGTGTTCCCTGGGTACAATGTCATGGGAACGGCCAAGGCTGCCCTGGAGAACGAGGTCAAGCAGCTGGCTGCGGAGCTTGGTCACAAGGGCATACGGGTCAACGCTCTTTCGTCAGGCCCGCTGGACACGCTGGCGGCCCGTGGCATCCACGGGTTCCTGGATATGAAGCGGGGCTACGCCGAGCGGGCGCCCCTGGGCCGCAACAACACGCACGAAGAGGTGGCCAAGGCGGCCCTCTTTCTGTGCAGCGACCTGGCCAGCGGGGTGACCGGTGTGGTCCTGCCGGTGGACGCCGGCTACCACATCATGGCGGTGTAGGCCGCTTCCCCAGGGCCCGTCATAAGGATGCTACTATCTCTGCGGGGGGAGAACGTCTGGCCCCTGCGGTGATGTGCCTCATTCCAAACCCACCGAAGGAAAGGACCCTGCCATGTCGACATCCAGCAACACCCGTATGGAACGAGACTCGATGGGGGAGATGTCGGTGCCGACCGACGCCTACTACGGCGCATCGACCATGCGCGCCGTGCTCAACTTCCCCATCAGTGAGCTGCGCTTCTCCCGGGCGTTCATACGCACTCTGGCGCAGATCAAGCTCGTTTCGGCCCAGGTGAACAGTGAGCTGGGCCTCCTGGACCGGAAACTGGCGGATACCATTGTGTCGGCGGCCACGGAGGTGGCGGATGGTGGGTTCGACGGCGACTTTGTGGTGGACATCTTCCAGACGGGATCCGGCACGTCCACGAACATGAACGCCAATGAGGTGATCGCGAACCGGGCCATCGAGATGCTGGGCGGCACGCTGGGCTCCCGGGGGATGGTGCACCCGAACGACCATGTGAACCTGGGACAGTCGTCGAACGACGTGATACCGACGGCCATCCACATAGCGGCCAACAGGGCGATTGAGGAGGAGCTGGTCCCGGCGCTCACGGAGCTGCAGGCGGAGCTACAGGCCAAGGCGGACGAGTTCATGGGCATTGTGAAGACGGGGCGGACGCACCTCCAGGACGCGACGCCGATCCGGCTGGGGCAGGAGTTCCTGGGCTACGTTGGGCAGATGGAGCGGGGCATCCAGCGACTGCGATTGGCCCAGGAGGAGCTGTCGGAGGTGGCGCTGGGCGGCACGGCCGTGGGCACGGGGGTGAACACGCACCCGGAGTTCGCACGGATGGCCTGTACGCGGCTCGCCGAGCTGACCGGCGTGTCGGTGCGGGAGACGCCGGGGCACTTCCAGGCGCAGAGCACGCTGGACAACATTGTGGCGGCGAGCGGGGCGCTGAAGACGGTGGCGGTGAGCCTGATGAAGATAGCGAACGATATCCGGTGGCTGGGCTCCGGCCCGCGTGCGGGCATTGGGGAGATCAACCTGCCGGAGGTGCAGCCGGGAAGCTCCATCATGCCAGGCAAGGTGAACCCGGTGATCCCGGAGTCGGTGTGCCAGGTGGCGGCGCAGGTGATCGGGAACGACGGGGCCATCGTGGTGGCGGGGCAGTCGGGGAACTTC
>JAPUKM010000213.1 GCA_027295645.1 Chloroflexota bacterium
TAGCCCCGTAGCCAGGGCGGGCAGGGTTTTTTTGGTCTACAATGAGCCCAGTTTCCTGGGCTATTACTATGACTACTCCGGTACGCCGCCAGTATCTGCGCATCAAGCAGCAGCACCCCGACGCAATCCTGCTTTTCCGCCTGGGCGACTTCTACGAGACGTTCGACGAGGATGCCAAGATAGTCGCCCGCGAGCTTCAGATCGCTCTGACCTCGCGGGACATGGGAGGTGGAGAGCGGAGACCCCTGGCGGGAATCCCGTACCACTCGCTGGACGGCTATCTGGCGAAATTGATCAAGCAGGGGTACAAGGTCGCGATCTGTGAGCAGATTACCGACCCCAAGAGCTCGAAGGGTCTTCTGGAGCGAGAGGTTGTGAGGGTTGTCACGCCGGGCACTGTGGATGTGCCGTCGCTGCTGGAGGAGGGGGTCAACAGCTACCTTGTTGCGGCGGTGGTGGATGGAGATGAGGCGGGATTGGCCTACACCGATGTGACGACGGGCACACAGATCGCGGTGGTCCAGCTGCCCGCAGCGTCTCTGGCGGCGGAGCTTGATCGCCTGGCCCCCGCGGAGGTGGTGGTCCCCGAGGAGCAGGAGGGGCTACCGCCCGGGACGAGAAGCACGACCCTGGGCAGAGAGATGTTCTCCCTGGAGTCGAGCCGACAAACGCTACTGGACCTGCTGGGTGCATCGACGCTAGAGGGGTACGGCTGCGAGCATCTGCCGATGGCCATCAGGGCCGGTGGTGCGATGGTACGGTACCTGGAGGAGAAGCAGCGAGGGGTCCTGAGCCGCATCGGGGGCCTGACCACCTACTCTACCGAGGAGTTCATGACGCTGGACCCCCAGACCCGACGAAACCTGGAGCTGTTCCAGGGGGGGCGTTGGGGAGACGCATCGTTCAGTCTACTGTCGACGCTGAACCTAACCAAAACGCCAATGGGCGCGCGACTGCTGCGCCGCTGGCTGGGGCAACCGCTGTTGGACCCGGGTCGGATCGATCAGCGGTTGGATGTAGTGGAGTGGTTCGCACAGAGTCCCGGGGGACGTCAGGAGGCATCGCAGATATTAAGCCGTATGTCCGACCTCGAACGCCTGGCGAACAGGGTGCGGTCGGGTACGGCGATACCGCGGGAGTTGGTGGCCCTGGGGATCAGCCTTGGCGCGTTGCCGCAGCTTCTGGACGTTCTCGTGGAGGGCGAACGGGCCGAGCGTGTCCGGTGGCTGACGGACCGGCTGTCCGGTAGCGGCGGGTGCGGCGAGTCGGCCGAACTGATTGGCCGGGCCATGGAGGAGGAGCCGGGCCAGGTGGGTGAGGGGACGGTCATCCGAAAGGGCTTCTCATCGGAGCTGGACGAGTTGCGCCAGGTCTCCCACGACACCAGAGGCTCAATAGCCGGCCTGGAGCAGAAGGAGCGGGTACGGACGGGGATACGCAATCTAAAGGTTGGGTATAACAGGGTCTTCGGTTACTACATCGAAGTGACCAGGTCTAACCTTTCTCAGGTTCCATCCGATTATGAGCGACGCCAGACGCTGACGGGGGGCGAGCGGTTCATCACGCCGGAACTCAAGCGGCTGGAGGAGCTGACGCTCAATGCGCGAGAGAGGCTTGAGGAGTTGGAGGGATCGTTGTACCGCCAGGTGTGCCACCAGGTCGGCGAGACGACCTCAGACATCCTGACGGCCGCGGACACGGTAGCCCACGTGGACGTCTTTGCCGCGCTGTCGGAGGCGGCGGAGCGGTACGGCTATGTGCGTCCGGCGCTGGACGGGAGCGGCGCTATTGAGATTACGGGGGGGCGGCACCCGGTCATAGAGCAGCAGCTCCCTCCCGGCACCTTTGTGCTCAACGACACCTCCCTGTCCACCGATGGGGAGCAGCTCCATGTCATCACGGGGCCCAATATGTCTGGGAAGTCCACGTACCTGCGACAAGTGGCTTTGATTGTCCTCATGGCCCAGGTGGGCAGCTTTGTGCCGGCCCGCTCGGCCAGAATAGGCGTGGTGGACCGGATATTCACCAGGGTGGGTTTGCAGGACGACCTGGCCGCCGGACAGTCAACCTTCATGGTGGAGATGGTGGAGACGGCCAGCATCCTGAACAACGCAACCAAGCGGTCGCTGGTGATCCTGGACGAGATAGGCCGAGGGACGAGCACCTACGACGGGCTGTCGATCGCCCAGGCGGTCGCCGAGTACATCCACAATACTCCGCGACTGGGGTGCAGGACCCTTTTCGCTACGCACTACCACGAGCTGACGGAGCTGGCGCGTACGCTGCCGGGGGTGCGGAACCACAACGTATCGGTGGTTGAGGAGGAGGGGCGCGTTGTTTTTCTGCATAGGATTGTGCCGGGAGGAGCCGATAAGAGCTACGGCGTTCACGTCGCACAGCTTGCAGGGCTCCCGCGCGAGGTGATCCAACGGGCATGGGATGTGCTGTACGACCTGGAGGAGAGCCGCAGGGACGGGAGGCTTCCGGCAGGCTCGTTTAGGGGGGCTGACACAGGGACACAGCTTTCGCTCATTGCTCCGAACGTGGCGGTGGTGGAGGAGCTCCTGGGCCTGGACGTCACAGCGATGACACCCATGGAGGCCATCAATGCCCTCTATGCACTGAAGCGGAAGGCTGCCGAGGGTAACGGTGAGAGTTGAAACATTGGGGCCTTTCCGGGTATTCTTAGGCGTTTGAGCCCAGCGATGCCGGGCATCTACAGGAGGGCAACGCGCTAGATGAACATATTCTTCGATATGGACTACACCTTGATTGGTGGAATTGACGGATCTCTGAGGCCCAATGTTCAAGATGTGATGGAGCGGTTGAAAACCGACGGCCACGACCTCTACGTCTGGTCCGGGGTGGGAATCCGATGGAGGGATGTCAAGCGGCTGGGGATAGAGCAACTGATAACCGACTGCTATATGAAACCGCTGTCGAACTACTACGAGAGTATGAAAAAGATGGAGTTGCCGGCCGAGCCGGACATGGTGGTGGACGACTTTCCCATGGTGGCCAGCGCATTCGGGGGCCTCTGCATTCCAGCCTACAACGTTGAGGACAAGGAAGACCGCGTGATGGAGCGGGTGTACAACGCCATCACGGACTACGGCAACACCGGCCACTCTGATGACGCGATGTACCGGCCCAGGGATGGCTGGCACAATTCGTAGCCGAACTGGGCCGTACCTATCTGCCCACCCTGGATAGTCACTGGCCTCAAGGCCCTCTCCCACTTGCTCCGAGGACGCTCTCCGCTATCAGGCCGCTTCCCGAACTAGGGGCGGTAGCCCAAAAGCCCCGCTTTGATGCAGGCTCCATCTTGCCGCTGGGTAGCTATGCGGCTGTACAATGGCATTGAGCCCATGACCATACGAATTCTGGACATATCGGTAGCCTCGAAGATCGCCGCAGGCGAGGTGGTGGAGCGCCCGGTGTCGGTGGTGAAGGAGCTGGTGGAGAACTCCCTGGACGCCGGTGCCGGCCAGATCGTTGTGGAGATTGAGGGCGGCGGCGTGGAGCTCATCATGGTCACCGACGACGGACACGGGATACCGATCCTGGACATGGAGGTGGCGTTTGAGCGGCACGCGACCAGCAAGATTGTGCGGGATGCTGACCTGGAGAGGATCGCGACCATGGGGTTCCGCGGCGAGGCGCTGCCCAGCATCGCCGCTGTGTCCAGCGTGACGCTCACCAGCCGTGTCCGGGGAAGCGAGATGGGGGCGACTATCCAGTTTCGTGGCAGCGAGATGGTGCGCAAGGGGGCCGCAGGGGGGGCGGAAGGAACGTCGATCACGGTGAAGGAGCTGTTCATCAACGTGCCTGCCCGCTTGAAATTCCTCCGCTCACAGGCGGCGGAGGGGGGACGGATTCACACCCTGGTGGCTCAACTGGCCCTGGCCTATCCGGAGGTCCGGTTCCAGCTCCGGGCGAACGGGCGGGAGCGGTTCGTCTCCCCGGGTAATGGGAGCTTCCGGGATGCGCTGGCGAAGGTGTATGACACAGAGGTGATGGAGTCGCTTCTGGATGTGGCGGCATCGGACGGCGAGGGAAGACGTACATGGGGCTGTATCTCAGCGCCGTCGTACAGCCGGGCCAACCGGGGTGCGATCAACTTCTATGTCAACCGCCGCTGGGTGCAGAGCCGACTGCTGAGCCAGGCGGTCGAGCAGGCCTACCTGGGAATGCTGATGGTGGGGAAGCACCCTCTGGTGGCTCTCCACCTGGAGTTACCTCTGGAGCAGGTGGACGTCAATGTTCATCCGGCCAAACGGGAGGTGCGGTTCCATCACGAGGGGCCGGTCTTCTCCCTGGTGCAGCGCGCCGCTCGTGAGCTGCTGGTTGCCAGATCGCCGGTGCCCGTGGTACAGCCGGACCCCGCACTCCAGGGCCCGGTAACGCTGCACATCAGGCAGCAGCCCTCATCGCAGGTCGCCGCCATCTCCAGGCAGGAGGAGGGCGCTGATGGACGGGCGGAGGGCGAAAAGCCGTCCGCCGAGTTGCCGTTGCTCGCGCAGGCACTGCCGGCGCTGCGAGTGCTGGGACAGGCGAGCGGCACCTACATCAGTGCGGAAGGCCCGGGGGGGATCGACCTCATCGACCAGCACGCCGCGCACGAGCGGGTGCTGTTCGAGCGGGTGCGCCAGCAGAGCCGGGAGCGGCAGCCTGCCGTGCAGGGCCTGCTGACGCCGCTTTCAGTGGAGCTGCTGCCGGCGCAGATGCAGGCGATGGAGAGGTGGCGTGAGATGCTTGAGTCTCACGGCTTCCTGGGCGAGCCGTTTGGAGAGCGCACCTTCCTTTTGCGGGGCGTCCCCACGGAGTTGAGGAGCGATACAGACGCCGAGGCGATGCTGATCGAGGCGCTGGAGTTGCTGGGGCGGGCGCAGGACCCCAGCCAGGCGGGGGACTCTCTGGCGGCGTCCATCGCCTGTCACGGCGCGGTGCGGGCAGGCGATTCGCTGACTCATGAGGAGATGGGTGGCCTGCTACGACAGCTGGAGGCTTCGGACAGTCCGCACACCTGCCCACATGGCCGCCCGACGATGCTCCAGCTCAGCACGAGCAACCTGGAGCGCGAGTTCGGCAGGCGATAGCAGGCTCAAGGCAAACGGACCCGTACTCTGTCCGGCTCCTCCGGTTCAACGGTGCTCTCCATCTCATCCAGGTAGACAAGTCCCTCCTGATGGAGTTGGGCTACCATCTGGTGCAGCCAGGGGAGGTCATCCCGGGTGAGGTCGCTCCGCAGCGCTGTTCCCAGCGCGCCCAGGCCGATAGTTTCGCCCGGCGGGAGAGCCCGCAGGTGCTGGATGATGCGGCCGCGATAGTAGCGCGAGGAGTCGCGGAAGGGTGTCTGTCGAGGACGGTAGGACGCAGGACTCTCGGCAACCGCTTTGCCCTGAAGCTGCTGAAAGGTGGAGGCCGATACGCAGGAGTCGTGCAGGGGACAGATGCTGCAGCGGGGCTGTACGTGGGTGCATACGGTGGCGCCCAGGTCCATGAGGGCCTGAGCCCATGAGGAGGCAGAACTGCTGTGGAGGCCGTCAAGGAGGGATCGCGCTGCGGATGTGATATCGCGCTCAGGGACCGGC
>JAPUKM010000214.1 GCA_027295645.1 Chloroflexota bacterium
GATGTCGGGCAGGCCGTGGTAGAGGGCGGAGCTGTATTGATCGGTGACCTGGGTTGCACGGTAACCCAACTGCCGGAGCGCCCGGCCCAGAAAGTAGGCACCGGGGGGGCCGTCGGTTTCTGGTGCCCCGGCCGCCAGGATGTAGAAGCCGCTGCAGATGAGGACGCTTCCTGGATGCTCAAGGATGAGCGTCGCCGCGTCCCGGCAGAAGTCGGCCGGCAGGTATTCGCGCAGGGCAGAGATACCGCGACGGTCACGGTCGAGGATGATGTCTTCAATAGCGGACACAGCTACACTACCGCCAGGTCCTCGTCCCTGAGGTCGGTGATGAACATGTGCCCCGGCGCGTGTGTGATCATCAGCGGCGGCTTGGAGGCCGCTGCCACGGCCTGAGGCGTTACGCCGCAGGCCCAGAACACCGGCACCTCATCCTCCAGAACAGCTGTGGCATCGCCGTAGTCGGTCTTTCCCAGGTCCTCCACGCCTATTGCCTCCGGCTTGCCTATGTGCACGGGTGCGCCGTGTGCGTTGGGGAACCGGGAGGTCACCTGGACCGCCTTGACCACCCTCGTCTGGGGAATCGGTCTCATGGAGACCACCAGCGGACCGGAAAACATCCCGGCACGCACCGTCGCAATGTTGGTGACGTACATGGAGACGTTGCTACCCTCATCGACATGACGTAGACGGATGCCTGCCGCCATCAATGCGGTCTCGAATGTGAAGCTGCATCCCAGGAGGAAGGTGACCAGGTCGTCTTGCCACACGTCCGTAATTTCCTCTGCCTCCCTGTCCAGCACGCCGTCGCGGTAGATGCGATACCTCGGAATATCCGTGCGGATGTCCGCGCCAGGCGCAATGGATGGCTCCGCCATGCCTGGCTCCAGGACCTCCAGCAGCGGACAGGGACGGGGATTGCGCTGGCAGAACAGTAGGAAGTCGAAGGCCTGGGCACGCGGCAGCACCACCAGGTTCGCCTGCACGTGGTTCGGTGCCAGACCCGCTGTAGTCCCTCTCCACTCACCCTGTCGGATGAGACTTCGGAGCTCTCGCGGAGTTGTCGGAACGGTTTCTAGAGTCAAGGGCAGTGGCCCTCCTTCCATGGCCGTTCCGATTCTACCGTGCGTGTGGATTGAGAACAAGCTGGCGGCCATATGTATTCGATATATTCGGTATAATGTGAATGCTAGCGACGCAGCGCTGATGAAGGGGAAACGCCTGTGGACCTGATCGATGAGATTCTGACGACGAGTAGGACCATCGCCGTGGTGGGCCTGTCCGACAACCCCAACAGAGACAGCCACCGTGTGGCCAGCTACCTGCAGAGGGTCGGGTATCGCATTATCCCGGTCAATCCCACCATAGATGAAGTGCTCGGCGAGAGGTGCTATCCGGACCTGATCTCGGTACCGGATTCGGTGGATATGGTGGACATATTCCGTCGCTCGGACAAGGTGGCTCCCGTGGTGGACGAGGCCATTCGGAAATCGGCCAAGTACGTCTGGATGCAGGATGGTGTTGCGGATGAAAGCGCTGCGGAGCGGGCACGGGCGGCGGGTATCGCCGTGGTTATGGACAACTGCACTATGAGAGAGCACCGTCGTCGGTACGGAACCACCCGCAGTCAGGAGCCATAGAACCTGATGTCAGTCCAACTGTCGGTAGAGGCAATTCAGTCCCGCCTCTCTTCGGCGTCCATAGGTCACCGCATCCTCTACCTCCCCTCCGTGAACTCCACCATGGACGTTGCGCGCCGGGAGGCCGAGCAGGGTGCTCCCGAAGGCACGGTCGTAGTGGCGGATGAGCAGACGGCGGGCCGCGGAAGGTTCGGACGTCACTGGGTGTCCGGATCGGGACAGAACCTACTCTTCTCCGTTGTGCTCTACCCGGAGCAGACCGCCCTTGCGGGCCTGAACATCATTGCGTCGGTCGCCGCCCTCACGGCCATCCAGCGGACCACCGCCCTTTCGCCTACCCTCAAGTGGCCTAACGACATTCTGATAGCAGGCAAGAAGATGAGCGGTATCCTCATCGAAACCGCTGTTCAGGACGGCGGTGTGCGGTATGCGGTGCTGGGCTTCGGCATCAACGTCAACTTTGACCCCTCCCAGACCCCGGAGATTGCGGAATCGGGCACCAGTCTGTCAAAGGAGCTGGGCAAGCAGGTCTCCAGAGAGGCGCTCTTGGAGGCGATATTGGAAGAGCTGTCGACCCTGTATGAACGTCTCAAGGCCTGGGCGACCGTGCGTCACCGGTGGGAGGCCTCCCTGGAGACCCTGGGCAGTCATGTGCGTGTGCAGTGGGGAGATCAGGTGGAGGAGGGCGTTGCCGAGGCGGTGGACCCCGACGGCAACCTGCTCCTACGGCGTTCTGATGGCACCGTCGTCACCCTATCCGGAGGCGACGTCGCGTCTCAAGGATAGAATGCCCTGGGCCTGCCCCCTCGACCGCCTACTGAAGCACAACGGTCAGGACAGCCAGAATCGCAACGATGATCGAAGTGACCACCCCAACGCGGACAATCTCCGGCTTGAAGTAGGGCACCGGCGATAGCGCCGCCGCCGCCTTGCGCCGTGACCGCGCCGGTGCACCCGGAGTAACCCGTGCCTCAGCAGGCTCGGCCCGCTCAGACACGGTCGACTGCGTCTCGACTGCCGCCGTCGGCTCGGCCCGCTCCGGCGTCCCGTCATCTTCAGCAACCTGTTCTGGCGGGGTGGACAGGGGGCTCCGCTGAACGAAACCTGACGGGCCGTGTCGGCGTACACGTCTCCCGCGTCCGCTGAGCTGTGCCTGGCGTGCGGCCACCCGTTTCGACTTTTTTGGCATGATGTTCCTGCTCCTGGTCCGTCTCTTAGCTTATAGCTGCGGCGGAGCGCACCGCAATACCTTTAACCTCTCTTTTGCCGATCCCGTTTACGCCTGTACAGAGCTTATTATAATGCCTGACGCCATGTCGTGTCCGATCCGTTCGGTGCTCAGGACCATATCGTAGTGGAGCGGGTCGTCCGCATTGACCTTGAAAAACTTTCTGAAGTAGTCGTCCCGGGCCGCATCCCATCGAGTGACCCGCTCTGCAGCCTCCTCCTCCGATATGTCCTCCGACGCTGCGACGATGGGAACCCGGTGCTCCACTGTGGCTACCAAATTAACGTGAATGGAGTTGGGGAGATCTTTAAGGATGATATTGCTGGCCCGTCCAAGGATGACGGCGTTTCCGGACTGGGCGATCTCCTGGATTACGGCCATGGTCACCTCAATGAACTTCTCGTCGTCAAGCTCGTCCGCTCGAGTGATCGGCTCTCGAGTGACCTCCAGGTACTCCCGTCCCAGCATCGTTCCCAGTCCAGGGCCAAAGTAGGGGTCACCCCCGGTTCCCGCCGCTGCTGAACGCTCCAGCGCGGTCTGGAGAAACCGGGCGATCCGGTCGACACGGCTTAGCGTACGCCGCTCCCGCTCCGCCACCGCGTCCTCGGTTGCGCCCAGCCGGTTGGCGGCCTCGGCAATGATCAGCCGATCAACGTAGTCGATATCCAGCACGCGAGCAACCTCCGCGCCAATCTCCGGGGCACCGCACCCAATATGGCCATTGACGGTTATCACAGTCATCTCGTGCCTCCTTGATCGCAGGTTGAAATCTCTTGGCCCTTCCAAACCATGGGAGTCCTATTCCTGTGTCTGAAGCTCACTTGATCAGCTCTCAGAGGTGGGTGTTTTCCTAACGCCGCGCAGGAGCAACGCTGAAGCTCTGCTCAATGGCGCTCACACGAGCCACACATTCGGCATCCTCACCATCTCCGTACGGGGTGCTGAACCAGGCGTCCAGAATCTCTTTCGCCACCTCCGGGGAGGTCACGCGCAGGCTCATCACCAGGATGTTGGCGTGGTTCCACTGCCTGGCTCCCGCTGCCGTGGCGCCGTCGGCGCAAAGGGCTGCGCGTATCCCGGGCACCTTGTTTGCCGCTATACTCACGCCGGTGCCCGTCCAGCAGAAGAGCATTCCCTCCTCACACCCACCGGAGGCCACCCGCTTCCCCACGTTCCGGCCAACCTGTGGCCATAGACTCTCCAGCCCTGACGGGTTCAACGCGCCGTAAAGCTCCGTTTCCACACCCCGGCGGGCCAGCTCTTCAAGGACGGCATCGGTGAGATGACTCTTTTCGTCGCTGCCGACTGCAATGCGCATCGCTCTACTCCTTCAGTCGTCTCAGGCCCGGGGATGGGCCTGCTCATACTCTTCACGGATGCGGTCACTGGACAGATGAGTGTACACCTGTGTTGTGGAGATGCTGGCGTGCCCCAGGAGTTCCTGGACGTACCGCAACGATGCCCCGTTGTTGAGCAGATGGGTGGCAAAGCTGTGCCGCAGCATGTGAGGGGTGATGGAGCCCTGTATCTGGGCCTTCTTGGCGTATCCCTTCAGCAGGAACCAGAACCCCTGGCGAGTCAGCCGTTCGCCCCGTCGGTTGACAAAGAGGGCATTTTCTCTTTCCCTATCCTGCCCCAGCAGCTTGGGGCGGGCCTCCTGAATGTAGGTGATGATCCTTTCGACAGACCTGCGGTGGATAGGCACGATACGCTCCTTGGAGCCCTTGCCGAGGCACCGCACCCAGTGGTCCATGATATTGACGTCGCGGAGGTTCAAGCTGACCAACTCGGTCACGCGGAGCCCGGAAGCGTAGAGCAGCTCCAGCATAGCGGCGTCCCGCAGTGCTTCTGGAGTGCTGGCCCTGGTGGGCGCCTCAAGAAGCCGCTCTAGCTCCTCAGTAGAGAGCGCCTTGGGAAGGCTTCGTCCCACCCGGGGGCTGAAGAGCCGCTCCGTGGGGTCTTGGGAGACCATGCCCTCATCAGCTAAAAAGTTGAAGAACGATTTTGTGGACGCGATCTTCCGGGCCACTGTCGTAGCGGAATAGCCGCGCTTATACAGACTTGCGAGATAGTCGGTGAGCGTAGCATGATCCAGCTGGCTCCACTGCGTCAGGCGGTCTCCGCCGCGGGACGGCCCGGCAAAGTGTTCAAGCAGTTGAGAGAGGTCGTTCCTGTAGGCGGCGACCGTATTGGGAGAGGCCCCCTTCTCTACAGCAAGGTGGTCAAGGAATGTCCGTACACTGGTTTCCATTTGGCATCTCTCGCCAAGCTGACCACTGACATTCTACCATAATCACCCCCCACTCACTGCCTCTCAGCACGCCTGATGTTTTCTTGACATACAAACGTATCTCTAGCTACAATCGACAGAGGAGAGGCCCTTTTGTTCAACTCAATCACCATCGGCATCAACCCCGACCTTATAGATAGCTTCATCACGGTTAGCTGGCATGGGTTCTTCACCTTTGTCGCGACAGTGGTGGCCGTAGTACTGGTGGCCGGCATACATGTACGAGTGCCTATACTCACTCTGGGACGCCCGTCCCAGTGGAAACGGGTTACCGTTCTACGGGTAACTGGCTGGGCCCGCAGGGAAGGCATCTCATCCGATGACGTCTACTCCGTGACGGTCTGGGCCATCATTGGCGGTATCGTCGGCGCCAGGTTCATCCACGTCATCGACCGGTGGGATATCTACGGCGACAATCTTGGTCAGATACTGTCGGTATGGCAGGGCGGAATCGCCATCTACGGTGCAATCATTGGGGGCTTCATTGGCGGAGCCAGCTATATCTGGATCAATCATCGCTATTTTGGAAAGCTCAAACACATCTCCATTGGCCGTCTGGCCGACGTCACCGCGCCCGCCCTTCTTGTTGCCCAGGCCATCGGCCGTCTCGGCGACATCATCAACGGCGAGCATCTGGCAAAGGTTACGGGCCTTCCGTGGGGTTTCATCTACAGCAATACGGGAAGCCTTGCCAATAGACACCATGGGCTCATCGCAAGCCATCCCGCCGTGGCCTACGAGCTGATCTATGACCTGGTGGTTCTGGGGGTACTCTTGAAGCTGCGCGGCAGGCTGGCGCCTCCCGGCATGCTCTTCGCCCTCTACGGCATGCTCTACGCCCTGGGGCGCTTCTTCCTCCAGTTCCTTCGACTGGACAAAGAGTGGTTCGTCGGGCTCCAGGAGGCGCACGTCATCTCTCTCATTGTGATGGCGATCACGGTGGGCGTTCTGGCCTCCCGCGTCCGTTGGGTGAAGAGGGAGGAGATACCTCAGCAGCAGGATGCCCCGCGGCGACCCCGGCCCCGCTCCAAGGCCCACTCGTAGCAGTGCCCCTTCGGCCTGCCAGGGCTCTAAATCACTCACTCTCCGGAGCGCCTGAACTCCAGGACCATCAGGCGGAGCGCCCCATCTGGCCGTCGCCTGTCCACCCCAACGGTATACACCAGATCGATCGTCCCGTCGCCCGGTGTCGGAACAGCCCCTTTGGCATCCTGTCCGGAAGCGCCCTGGTTAAAGGCCACGGCGTCCCAGGTCACCCCCTTGTCCTTCAGCTTGAGCCGTAGGTGTTGTTCATCGCTGCCCATGGTGCGTACGTTGGCCACCTGGACCCCGCGACTGAGAAAAACGGGCGTCGGGTTGCCCTCGCCAAAGGGCTCCAGAGTCCGGATGAGCCGATATGTATCCGGGGGCAGAGAGCCCAGGGGGATGACCTCGTCGATCTCCCGACGGGGCTCCAGCTCCTGCCCACTCAGCTGCTCCTCCGCCACCTCCATCAGCCGCTCCCTGAGCTCCGGCAGCCTCTCCGTGGCGATGGTGAACCCGGCAGCCTGGCGGTGCCCCCCATGTGCGAGGAACGGGATGCCCTGGGCCGCGACCCGATAGAGCGCCCCGCCGATATCGAACTCGGGGATGCTGCGGCAACTCCCGCGGCTCACCTCCGGCCCTGTTGCGACGACCACGGCCGGGCGGTAGAACTGCCCCGCCAGCCTTCCTGCAACCAGGCCGATGACTCCGGGCAGAAACGACGGGTCATCCACCATGATCAAGGGTCCCGGCTCGTCTCCCAGCAGCTCTCTCGCCCTGTCGGATGCCCCCACAGTCGCCTGCTGCCGCTCCCGGTTCCACCGTTCCAATTGCTGGGCAAGGGTGGCCGCCTCCTCCTCCGACTCCGCCATAAGTAGCTGGTAGCTGCTCATGGCGGAGTCCATGCGTCCCGCGGCGTTCAGCCGTGGGGCCAGCGCCCAGCCTACGTCCTCCGCGTCCACGTAGCCGTCCGTCAGCCCCGCTGAGCGGGCCAGCGCTCGCAAGCCCACACTGGGGGCACGCCGCATCTCGTCCAGGCCAAGCCGCACGATGGAGCGGTTCTCGTTCACCAGCGGAGCCACGTCGGCTATGGTCCCAAGGGCGGCAAGTGAGAAGAGGCCCGGCGGCATCTCCCGACCGATGGATTGGTAGAGCGCCTGGGCCACTTTGAGCGCAGTGCCGGACCCTGTCAGGCTGGGAAATGGATAGCGCGAGCCCGGAAGCTGGTGGTCTACTATGGCGTGTGCGGGTGGAATCTCCGGTGGCGGCAGGTGGTGGTCGGTAACGATCGTTTCGATGCCCCGGTCCGCCGCCTCCTGGATCTCCCTGTGGGAGCTTATGCCGCAGTCGACGGTGATCAGCAGAGTGATCCCCTGTGATGCCAGCTGCTCCACGGCCCGCAGGCTAAGTCCGTGGCCCTCCTCCACTCTGTGGGGAATGTAGCAGGTGATAGGAACGCCCAACTCACCCAGCGCACGGGTAATGAGTGCTGCGCTTGAGAGGCCATCCACATCGAAATCGCCGTAGACAGCGGTGGGCTCCCCTTGAGCCACCGCTCTGCTGATCCGCTCCACGGCCTCCTGCATCCCGGGCAGCAGGAACGGGTCATGGGAGACCGGGCTATCGGACAGAAAGTCCCGTGCCTGTGAATCGTCCTCAATGCTCCGGTTGTAGAGGAGCCGGGCAACAAGGTCGGGGTATCGTGAAAGGGACTGCCTGGCCTCCGCCGGCATCGGCGGTCGGATGTGCCACGCCTTGGGGGTAGCGTTTCGGGTAGCCAATCCCTACCTTCTGTCTCGTTGAGCTATGGCTGGTTGTCCGGCCTGCTGAAGATGAGAGAGGAATTGTGCCCACCAAAGCCAAAGGAGTTGCTCATGACCGTCCGGACATCAAGCTCTCTGGCCATCTTTGGGGTGTAGTCAAGGTCGCACTCGGCGTCCGGGTGCTCCAGGTTGAGGGTAGGGGGGATCACCGAACGGTTCAGTGCCATGATGGAGATGGCCGCCTCCAGGGCTCCGCCGGCCCCGAGAAGGTGCCCGGTCATCGACTTCGTGGAGCTGATCGGGATCGTGTAGGCGGCCTC
The DNA here is from genome assembly GCA_027295645.1 of Chloroflexota bacterium. Lineage (GTDB taxonomy): Bacteria > Chloroflexota > Dehalococcoidia > Lucifugimonadales > JAPUKM01 > JAPUKM01. Next base: position 8,262 of record JAPUKM010000214.1, read on the forward strand.
CCCAAAGGTTGCCTTGAGGGCCATGGTCTCGAACCTGTCGTTCAGCGGCGTTGATGTCCCGTGGGCGTTGATATAGCTGATCTCCTCCGGCTGAAGCCCTGCCTGTTTCAAGGACAGCATCATAGCCCGGGCCGCTCCTTCGCCTCCGGGTGCCGGCTGGGTGACGTGATAGGCATCGGAGGTCGCTCCGTATCCTCTCATCTCGGCGAGCATGGGGACGCCACGGCGCTGGACGCTGGCCTCGCTCTCCAGTACAAGGACCGCTGCCCCCTCTCCCATCACAAAGCCGTCCCGCAGGGCGTCGAACGGACGGCTGGAGACCTTGGGGTCGTTGGTGCGGGAGAGTGCATGGCAGGAGTTGAATCCGGCGACTGCGATCGGACAGATCGGCGCTTCGGTCCCTCCCGCGATGGCGATATCCACATCTCCCCGGCGGATCATCTCCGTGGCCTCTCCTATCGCATCGGCGCCGCTGGAGCAGGAGGAGACGGTCCCGAAGTTTGGGCCCTTGGCGCCGATCTGCATCGAGATCTGCCCCGGCCCCATATCGGCCAGCATCATGGGAATAAGAAAGGGACTCACCCGGCTGGGACCTCGCTCGCTCAGCACCTGGAACTGCTCGGACAGCGTGATGAGGCCTCCGATGCCGCTTCCTACGATCACGGCCACCCGAGTGGGGTCCACCGCCTCCATATTCAACAGCGCCTGTGCAAGCGCCTCCTGGGTGGCCGCTACGGAGAACTGGGCGAACCTGTCCAGATGGCGCGCCTTCTTCCTGTCCATGTAGAGGGTGGGATCGAAGCCCTTGACCTCCGCGGCTACGTGGGTCTCGAACGGCTCCGAATCGAAGGCGGAGATATAGTCGATGCCGGAGGTGCCGCTAATCAAGCTGTCCCAGGTGGACGGGGCATCCAGACCGACCGGGCTGATGACGCCCAAGCCGGTCACGTATACACGGCTAGTCACTTGGTGATCCCGGTGTCGGCCATCTCCAGGTAAGGGTTGAGCACTACCCGGTGGCCATTGTTGACTTGGGCGTGGTGTCCAGACTCGCGGCAAAGTCAGCAATGGTGTTGCAGAGGCTGTTTCTCAACTCGGTTATTCTGGCGGAGATACCCTCGCTCATCTCACCAGCCCGCTCCGCAATACTCTCCCTGAGCTCTGCGGTGGTGGAAGAGATGACCTGGGTCAGCTCCGCGATCTTGGGCTTAAGGGTGGTTTTGATCTCGCCGGTTGCCGATGAAAGCGACTCGCTCACCTCTCCCAACCGCAAAGAGACGATCTCCTGCAGCTCCTTGGTCCTCTGTGAGATCAGCCTCTTCAATTCGACGACCTTCATGTTTCCCAACGAGTCCCTGTCCCTGAGAGTAAGGGCGATCGACTCCTCCCATCCGCTAATGGTCATGGACAAAGACTGCCGCAGCCGGGTTGTCTTTGATCCAATACGGCCAATACTTACCCCGACTCCAAGCCGATCCACATCGTTGCCTTGATCGGCCTTTCCGTGGGACCGCTTCAACAGAGTGAAGATTCGCTTGTACAGCGTGTCCACGGGGTGCAGCCTGGCGGTGTATCGGTCGAACAGCTCGCGGGACTCCTGCATACCCCACCGCTCGTCATGGTGGACAAACTGCCTGCCGGTGTACAGATGGTAAGGGCGCATCTTACCTTCGGGCAGGATTGAGCCGTCCTCGTCCAGGGGGGTGAGCTTCCAGTTGATAGTGGCGGGCAGGGGCGTGAGCAGGTTGGCCGTCTGGTACCGACTCACCGTCTTCACCCAGTCGGCCATCTCCATGATGCTCTCCTCGGTATCGAACGGGAGGCCGATGATGGTCATGGCGGCGACCGTGAACCCCATCTTGTTGATCGTGATCAGGTCAGTGTTCACCTGATTTATGTCCTGCCGCTTCTTCACCAGCTCCAGGTTTTTGGCGTTGCTGGACTCCACCCCCACGTACAGCATCCTGATCCCTGCGTCCAACATGGCCTGCGCCAGCTCGGGGTCCTGTCCTATCTCAGCTCTGGTCTGGCAGATCATCCACATGCCGTCAGAGTGGCCCTTCCAGCCCCTCAGCCGTGCCACACGCTCGTCCCGGAACTTGGTCGCACGAAGGACCGGCGGGTGGAGGTCGTCGGAGATGAAGACGCTGAAGCGGCCGTCCCTGGCCGTGTAGATCAGCCCGTCCTCGGCCATCTTTCTGAGCTGGGCCAGGCGCTTGATCTCCGTCTCCCGCCCGATCATCCGGTAGCCGAGGAACTGCTGGATCACCTGGCAGTAGGTGCACTTCTCCGTGCATCCGCGTACCGTTTCCATCACGCCCGCGGCCAGGGGATTCTGAGGAGTGAGGTCCCTCACGGAGGCGAAGTCGGGCAGCTCCACGAAGTCAGGGGAGATCACACCGCGCCTCTCCGTCTGGACAAAGTTGCCCTTGTCCATGAAGGAGATGCCGGGAATCTTCGACAGGGCGGCCGTGAGGTTGGCACCCTTGTATTTCAGGACGGTGTCGCACAGGGGGCCGATGATGTCCTCGCCCTCACGCTGGACGACAACGTCGAAGTCGGCTACCTTCAGGGCCTCCTCTGCCAGGGGGCTCATGTGGGGCCCGCCGCCCAACAATATGATGTTGGGATGGTGCGCCTTGGCGTCCCGGGCTATCTCGTAGGCTCTGGGGGCCTCATTGATGAGAGCGGTGACCATCAGGATATCAACGCCCTCAAGGTCCTTGTCCGGGTCGATGTTGCCGCTCCGATCCTCGTACAGGATCTCCCGCTCATACAGATAGTCGCCCTGGTGCTGTTCCAGAGCGCCCGAGAGGAATAGCAGGCCCTGACGCGGAATGGCGACGTATTCGAAGTTGCCCCCTGTCGACCGGGGAGCGACCATGACCACCCGTTTGATTCTGGATGACTTAGGCATGAAGCACCTACTTAAAGCTTGAGACTATCAATATGGATGCGCTGATCCACTATACAAAAGCGACCCACTCCATAACTATGCTACAAGCAAGCCGTGAATATTGCGAGCATTATACAGCTATGCGATGAAAAATCAAAGAGCGAGCCTCCGTTCACCCCACCATCCTCATCGACAGTCTTGACGCATGGCTGCTCTCGTTGACCCACATGACCCGCGGTGCTACCATCCCTTCTGTGGTGGGCGTAGCCAAGTGGTCTAAGGCGCCAGGTTGTGGCCCTGGAGATCGAGGGTTCGAATCCCTCCGCTCACCCCAGTTCAGCGAAACGGCACAGGCAAGATCGAGCCCAAGGCCATGAGAAGAGAGCCTGCTAAACCCAACCATCTCTTGCGGTACAGGCTGGTCGATGGCATCGCCATCCTGACCCTCAACAACTCGGGGAGGCGCAATGCGCTATCCACGGAGATGTTGTCGGCTCTCAAGGAGCATCTTGAGCGCATCAAGGACGACTCAGCGGTGCGCGTTGTTGTCCTTCGTGCCGAGGGACCCGTCTTCAGCTCGGGCCATGACCTGCGGGAGCTTCACGCCGCCGGAGACAAGGACAACGCACGCATATTCGCCCTCTGTACAGAGGTGATGGAGGCCATCCGCCTGCTGCCGCAGCCCGTCATCGCACAGGTCCATGGCCTGGCGACCGCCGCCGGCTGTCAGCTGGTCGCCTCCTGTGATATAGCTATTGCATCAGAGGAGGCCACCTTTGCCACGCCCGGAGTGAAGATTGGGCTGTTCTGCACCACTCCCGGCGTGGCCCTGGCCCGCGCCGTGCCACCCAAGAAAGCGATGGAGATGCTGCTGACCGGCATGCCCATCTCAGCCCGGGAGGCGCTTCAGCATGGGTTGGTCAGCAGAGTTGTGCCCGCTGAGGAGCTGGAAGAGCGCTGTATGGAGCTGGCCCACCAGGTCGCCACCGCCAGCTCCCATGTTGTCGCCATCGGGAAGAGGGCCTTTTATCAGCAGCTGGAACTCGACCGGCCGGCCGCCTACGAGGTGGCCCAGAGGGTGATGCTCCAAAACCTGCAGAGCTATGATGCTAAGGAGGGGATTGAGGCCTTCCTGGACAAGCGTGAGCCGAAGTGGAAGGACATCTGAAGTTATAAGAGAGCAACGGCGTGGAAGGACAGCTGACGTTCATAAGAGAGCAACGGCTTTCCGCGCCAGCCCCTGGCCAAGGGGCTTATTCCTCCGCGTCCTGTGAGCCACCGGCGATGGGCCGCGACCCCTCGACTGCTTCGTCGGCATCCTGGCCCGGGATAGTCTGCTTGCGCCGGATGGCAGGGAAGGAAACTGTAATTACCGCCATCAGGACCAGCGCTACAGCGCAGTTCATGGCCACCGCCCTGGGGGCGCCCCACGTCTCCGCAGATGCCCCGGTGATAAGCTGACCCACGGGCCCAGTCCCTATAGCCATCATCTGGATACCCAGAGCCCTGCCGCGTATCTCGGGCGAGGCGCTCAGTAGCACCAGGGCCGTCTGCATCGAGTGGTAACCTGAGAAGGATAGGCCCGCTGCCAGAAGTATGGCCAGGGACAGCCCGTACGTACGCGAGAAGGTAAACAGCAGGATATTAGTCATACTGAGGATGGTGCCGAAGACGAAGATCCTGCCCGGGCTGCGAATATTGCGCCGAGAGGCCAGGAATACCGACCCTATGAGCGCACCCAGGCCATCCGCAGCGGCCATGATACCCAGAAGCGCCGGGCCCACGCCCAGTACATCCCGTGCGAAGACCGGCAGCATCCCCATATAAGGGAAATAGAGAACGTTCGCAACAATAGTTATGAGAATGACCGCCAGAATAAGCCGGCTGCTTATTGCAAAGCGTAACCCCTCCGTGAGTACGCGGGTCACCGGCTCATGGGCCACCGCCTGTCGCGGCGGGATGTGTATCCGCCACAGCAGCAACAGGTCCAGGCCGTACAGTACCGTTAAGACAAAAATAGCCTCGGTTGGGCCGGCGAAGTTAAGGAGCAGACCACCGTACAGCGGCCCCATCATCCTACTTCCGGCCAGCGTTGCCGTCTCCAGCGACATGGCTTTGGTGATACCTGCGGTCCCGACCATATCCTGAATCACAGAGTTGCGGGCGGGAAAAGAGACAACCCATCCGATTCCCATTCCAAGCGCAATAATGGCTATGGACCAGAACTCCGCGGAGTCCGTCGCCACCAGTACGAATAGAAGCGTCATCAGAACGAAACTCGTTGCTTCAGTGGCCACCATCACTCGTTTGCGGTCTACGCGGTCGGACAGAACACCGGAAGCTAGTCCCAGGAGAGGTACGGGGATCATCCTGAAGAACGCCAGGAGGCCCACCCGCCACGGCGAATCGGTCAGCTCCAGAACCACCCAGCCCAGGATGATGACCTCCATGAAGCGGGCGTGGTTGCGCAGCCAACCGGTTATCCAGAGGAGGCGAAAATCCCGGTCCCCCAGCACTGCAAAGGCCCTGGGATTCGCTGGTGATGGAGAGGATGCGGATGTAGCTGGCATGGACGGATGGAGGGTATTCTACACCACCCCTATGCGCCAGACGTCCTCAACCTGACCTCCGGATGTGGTGCAGAGAGTGGGG
>JAPUKM010000215.1 GCA_027295645.1 Chloroflexota bacterium
ACCTTGGTTCCGGCGAGCGGTTCGGTGGCGCCAAGCGAAAGCCGCTTGAAGAGGTGGTCTCCTACGAGCGTTGGGGGCAACACGCTCTATAGCCTCAGGACGGCTCCGGCTGCGGAGTCTGCTCAGCGGTCCGGGTGCCAGCATATTCAAGGACCAATCATATGCCCACAATCAATGTTGGGGACGCCGAGCTGCATTATCGAATTGACGACTTCACCGATCCTTGGAAGCCCGCTGAGACGGTTCTGCTACACCACGGCGCAGGAAGGCATAGCGGGTTCTGGTACTCCTGGATACCCCTGTTAAGCCGTCAATACAGGGTGTTGCGGTTTGACGCCCGCGGGCACGGCCTGTCCTCCAAGCCGGAGCCAGGTCATCAGTGGGACCTCGAGACGCTGTCGGACGATGTTGTAAAGCTGTTGGACGCCTTGGATGTAGAGAGAGTCCACTATGTTGGCGAGTCGGCTGGAGGACTTATCGGATTGTTGGTTGCCCTTGATCACGCTAATCGGCTCCACAGCTTGACGTTGTGTGGTGGACTTTTTCGGGCTTCCCGAGAGACTCAGCAACATATGGGTGCTGGAGGACAAGACTGGCTGCCCTCCCTTGCGCAGATGGGTCAAAGGGAGTGGGTGATGCAGACCATGCATACTCGAGTGGATGTGGAAAAAATGAGCCCCGAATTCCTCGCCTGGTTTGCGGATGAGTCCGCTGTTGTGCCGCAACACGTTATGGAGAACATGGTGCGTTGCGTAGCCGCTACAGATCTTCACGACCGGCTACCGGATATCGGAATCCCCACTTTGATTTTAGCCCCAGAATACAGTACCGTTGCACCATTGCATCTGCAGCGTATCATGCGGCGTCGTATCCCTGATGCTAGACTCGTGGTTCTTAAAGGCCACCGTCATGCCATAGTCAACACAGCTCCGGAACGATGCGTGCGTGCACTGCTTCGCTTTCTCCAGGGACTGTAGCCAGGCTTTGACCGGATTGATCGGAAGATAGGAGGCTGAACGTGTTTGCCCGAGTAACCACGATGAAGGGTTCGCCGGATAATGTGGGTGACGGGATCCGAGAATTCACAAACCAACCGCAACGATACGGAAGAGAGGATGGGTTCATGGGGAAATATCTGCTCGTGGACCGGACGAGTGGAGAGATGATCTCCATTACGCTTTGGGAGACTGAAGGACAACTTCAAGCCACCGCTGCAACGGCCAGTAAGCAGCGGCAACGGAACGTGCAGGCAGCGGCAGCGACCCCCCCATCTGTAGCCATTTACGAAGTGGCCTATCATCCCCCCGAAATGGCCTAGCAACGGGCCGCAGTCAATGTCTAGGCAAGGGATATGGCCAGATTCCCTTGAAGTATATCCCGCGCCTTACCAGGGTTTATCCCAGTTCCTCGGAGGCCAGTCGTGCTCCCTCCACCAGTGATTTGAGCTTAAGCCAAGCTATCTTGGGATCGACTCTACTCGTCCGCGCAAACGTGCCAAACCCACAGTCCGTGCCGGCGATAACCTTCTCATGGCCCACTAGTCCGGCATACCGAATAATGCGTTCAGCGACCAGCTCCGGATGTTCGACGTAGTTGGTCGTCGTATCAAGTACGCCCGGTATGATCACCTTGTCATCGGGCAGCTTCACATCTCTCCAGACCTTCCATTCATGGGCATGACGCGGATTGGATGCTGGGAAGGAGATGGCGGCAGGGCGTGCCCTGAGCACCAGGTCAATGATGTCCTTGATTGGAATGTCGTAGTGGTGTGGGCCTTCGCGGTTCCCCCAGCAGAGGTGAAGCCGCGTCTGCTCCGGCTGGATATCTTCCAGAGCATAGTTAAGAACTTCCACGTGTAGCTCCACAACCTTTCGGAAGTCTTCCAGGCTTAAGTGGGCAAACTGGGAGTTCCGGCCCATCGCAAGGTCCGGGCAGTCTATTTGGAGCACGAATCCAGCCTCCACAATGGCCCTGTACTCATCCCGCATGACTTCCGCCAAGGCATAGAGATAGTCCTCCTCGCTGGGGAAATACTCGTTGTTGAGAAACAGCGCGATGACGCCGGGGGAGGCTGCGGTCATAAACGCCTCCTCTACCGGCGTCTCCTTGATTGCGGACTTCAGATTAACTATGTCTTTCTGAACAGCGCCAAAATCCTTCCAGGTTATGGGGCCGTTGCAGGCTGGCCGTTTGACATACTGGTAGCGTGCGGTGGCCTGGCTGGAGAACTCCGGGAACTCCTCCAGGTCAATCTGCATTCGCACAGTGCTTTCGCCCTCAAAGCCCGTGAGCCGGTCCTTGGCATACGTAGCATAGCCTGGCTTGCTTTGCTCACCATCGCTAACCACATCCAGGCCAGTGTCAGCCTGCATTTCCACGATCCTAGCAACGGCCGCTCTGGCCGACGCATCAAAACGCTCCAGATCCAGGAGGTCACCCTTCTCTTTCGCATCTACTAGGTCTAAGAGATCCCTGGGCCGAGGCAGGCTGCCAGTGTGAGTAGTGAGGATTTTCTCGCCACTTCGTTTCATTGTATTTCCCCCTTGGTACTTCGCCTGCCACTCCAGTCGGGTGGTCAACGGCCTATTGCTGATACGTTGTGGGGCTCAGACAGCGTACAACGCAGAGTACCGATGAGGGCCCGACCACTACAGACTAAAGTCCTTCAGAAATTCGAGAACGACCCTATTAAAGTCCTCGGGTTGGTCAATATTAGCGACATGGTTCGCCCTTGGTATCACAGCCATGCGTGAGCCTTTAATCTTCCGGTGCATGTAGTTGGTGGGAGCGATCGTATTTGTGTCCAACTGCCCCGCTAATACCAAGGTCGGGACGTTCACTTGATCAAGCGGCACCATCTCCTGGTTGGTCTGCAGGGCGATGTTGACATTTGATAGGCCGATAGGATCTTGAGAGGCCAGGGCCTCCGGGTCGGAGCTGAATGCGGTGATCTTCATGTAGGCCTCCATACCACCCGATTCCAACGCCTCGGATAGCTTTAGGCGTCCTTCATCCCACTGAGCCCGGCTCTCCGCGCTGCGGAATCCTGGGCCGGTGCTGGCTAGGATAAGGGCAGCGGTCATCTCAGGGTGTCTCAGATAAAAGTTGAGGCTCACCAGCCCACCCAAGGATAGGCCGCCCACGATGGCCTTCTCTACCCCTAAGTGATTCAGCAGTTGATAAAGGTCCTCTATCGTCGTGTCCCATGAGTAGAGTGCTCGATCCGCGGGAGCATCCGACTGCCCATGTCCTCGAAGGTCGTGGAGTATAAGGCGATGATTTTGAGACAGTGCGGGGATCTGCGAACTCCAAGCCTTGGTCGTGCCCGTAAAACCGCTCGTTAAGACCATTGCTGGCCCGGAGCCGTATTCTTCGTAGTAGATGTTTACCCCGTTGACGAAGGCTGTTGCCATGATCTACCTCTCTTGAATAGGTTGCCTGCGTCCACACTCTGATTCAGAGACGGATGAAGCATAACAGTGTGTTCGTGAAATCGCACTTCGGTGTCCCCAAGGGGTGAATGTTCGAACGGGCCGCTGCGTATTTATAACTGCCGCTGTCCGAATGAACAAAGCACTACCTGGCCTGCCTTATAGCGGAGAAACGAGCGGCTACAAGCCCGACCAGGGTGACCGCTGCCGCTCCTCCAAGAAGAACAGCTACCGGCGCACCGTATAGCTGTGCAAGCGTTCCAGCCAGCAGGCTTCCCAGGGGGACCAACCCGTTGTCCATCAGCAGGATGCTCGCCACACGGCTGCGATACTGGTCTGGGACGATGGAATGAATGAGCGTGTTGTTGCTGGATCGGAAGAGCATGTCGCTTAACCCGATCAGTGCCAGGAGGAGCGCCGCCAAGGGCAGCCAGGTCATCTGTGAATAGATCATCATTGCGGTTCCAGCACCGGTGACTCCCGCCAGCAAAAGCAGGCCTTTCCTTTGAAAGTTGCCCAGTGAGGCGACGATGATCGTCCCGACGACACCCCCTATGCCACCTGCCGAATACAGGAAGCCAAGGCCCTCCGAGCCGCCTTGGAGCACCTCTTCGGAAAACACCGGCAAAATGCCCTGGGTGAAGGGCATCACGAATAGTGACGGTATCATCGCCACGATGAGCAGTGGCAGAATCGTCCGCTCCTTTCGAACATACCGGATCCCCTCCGTGAAATTGGAGAGCACGGATGTCTCGGTGGCTGCGCTGTACTCGCGAGGGGGGACCGTCATGGGAATGACCACCGCAAGCACTCCCACGTACATGGTTGACTGGAGAAAGAAGTTGGTCGCCGGGCCTGCGTACGCGATGAGGAGTCCTGCCAAGGCGGGGCCAATGGCCCGGTTGATATTGAACGCCGCTGAGTTGAGGGCCAGGGCATTCATCAGGTCCTCTTTCGGGACCAGATTGGCCACGAGCGACATACGTACCGGGTTCATGATAGACCAGCTCACGCCCGTCAACAGTGTGAAGGCGAACAGGTGCCACACCTGCGCCCGGTCGATGGCTAGGAGGGTGGCGAGACTCAGAGCCAGAACCATCTGGGCCACCTGTGTGGCCATGAGGATCCTCTTCCGATCCATCCTGTCTCCAAGAACCCCGCCAATGGGTCCGGCAACCAGAAAAGGAACGGACCGCGTTCCCATGACGGCTCCCACCATGAAGGCCGACTGGGTCATATCGTAAGCCAGCCAGCCGACGGTGACCTGCTGGATCCAGTTGCCCGCACTCATGAAGAAGGTGCCGCCCAGCAGAAAGCGGAGGTCGCGGTGTCTCAGGGAAGAGAAGGTTCTGATATTGACGGAGCGTCGCCGGGGCGGCTCAGTGGTCGGGGGGATGGTCTTGGAAGGTTGTCCCATGAACGAGGTCAGGCAGGAGTACTCTATGAAGCTGAATGTGTATGTCTGCCATTGTACTCTTCTGTGGTTAGCCCCCTACCGTCGCTATCAAGCGGAACATACCCGGTTTGTACTCGTCACAGAGGGTAGTCAGCCGCCCGGATTCGCTGGGCGTACCAGGATTCGCTCGCATGGCTGCAACTGCCTCGGCACTTGGCCATGGTCTGAGCGTGTAGAAGAGCCTGGGATTATCGGTACTCTGCACCAACGTGCCTGGCCCTGGCCCCGGTGGCTCGGGAAGAGACAAGAAGAAGGCACCGAGATCTTTCCATGCCTCTATGAAAGCGGCCTCCTGGCCAGCTTTCACAACCCAGCGCCCGAGGGTGTAGATTCCATCTCCAGTCATGTGCTGACCCTCCTGAATTCCTGGCTTCGTACGCTATCTGCCAGTAGCCCTTGTGTCAAGCAGCCGAGTCGGCGCGGCCCGCGGCCTATGGTGGTACGTTGTAAAGCAACATCCATCGATTTGCGGTAAAATCAGCCCCTACGCCGATTTCGAATACCAGTATGGAGTCGTCATGAAACTGCCGCCGGTCGCCGCTACTACCGTGGGAAGCTTTCCGAGACCTGGCTGGCTGGTTCGCTCCCACAGCAGCCCCAACAGCCTCGGGGTTGAATTTGCTCTGGAGGGCGACGCCCTTCTTGAGGCCCAGGACGATGCAACCCTGGTTTCTCTCCATGGCCAGGAGGAGGCGGGACTCGATCTCGTAACCGATGGTGAGCAGCGCCGGCTGAGCTTTATCAATCACATCTTGGCCGCGTGGGATGGTGTTGACCTGTCCAAAACGCGTTCGAGGACTATTCGACGGCGTACGGTAGAACGCCCAGTACCCTGCATTGTCGGCAAGATCCACCGCCGGTCTCCCGCAGGGGTGGAGGACATCCGCTTCGCCAAAGTCCATGCCGCAAGGCCGGTAAAGATGGCTGTGCCGGGTCCGATGACCGTCGTCGACACGACATTCGACGAGTTCTACGGCGACGAGGAGGTCTTAGCCATGGACGTTGCCACGGCGTTGAACGCGGAGCTTCTGGATCTCCAAGCCGCGGGGGCCGATGTCCTCCAGATCGATGAGCCGGCGATGACCCGCTACCACGAGAAGGTGGAGACCTACGGAGCGCGAGCACTGGACCGTTGTCTACAGGGCATCACCGTCCCCACAATCATCCATCTCTGCTATGGCTATCCTGGTAGAGGTGTTCGTCAATACGAATACACATATCCAGAGCTACTGAAGCTACTGATGCAGACGAAGATCGGCGGTTTCTCGCTGGAGTTTGCTAGAAGCGGCTATGATCCGGCCATTCTCACCTTATGCGAAGGTCGACTCGTAATGTTTGGATGCATGGACCCGGGCGATTCACCCCCTGAGCCCGTGGCGGATGTCGCCGGCCGCGTTAGAGAGGCGCTGAAGTACGTGGACCCGAATAACCTGCTCCTGGCACCCGACTGCGGTCTGATGACCATTAGCCGAGAGCTCGCCCACGACAAAGCTCGGCTCGTGGCGGAGACGGCCCAGGTAGTGCGACAAACGCTCTGAGCCCGAAGCTGATCTAGTTGGCCCAGGTAAGATCTTCTCCACCACCAACTCTAGGTCTGTGCACATTGTCCAGGGGCTACTGACGTGTTAAAAGCAGGCCCATTAAGGGCGTTCAACAGCAAGCAGTTTCGACTGCTGTGGGTTTCGTCACTGCTGTCGATCGTATCCTTCTTCATGGTGCTGGTTAGCCGTGGTTGGATTGTTCTGGAGCTAACCGACTCCCCCTTCATGGTCACGGCGGTCAGCGCAGTACCAATGTTGCCCATTCTTATTGCCTCTCCCGTGGGAGGAATAGCAGCAGACCGGATCAGCCGACGACTAATCCTGGTCGCTGGTGACGCCGTCAGTTGTCTCTCTCTGTTGATCTTAGGTGTCTTGATAGTTGCTGATGCAATCGAAGTGTGGCATATATTTGCTCTTTCATTCTTGCATGGTTTGGCGTTTGCCACCATGATGCCAGCAAGAATGGCGATGGTTCCAGACGTTCTGGAAGCTAGCGATATGGCCAGTGGCGTGGCGATATTCTCAGCCGTCTTCAGCGCAGGAATGTTTGTGGGACCTGCCCCTGCTGGCTTGCTGATCGAAAACTTCGGTGTTGGCCAGACATTCATAATCGCGGCTGCGATGCTTGTGCCGGCAGTAGCTATTCTGTTTGTTGTCAATGTCCCGCGCCTGGATCCAGTGGGGGCGAATGTAGGCCATACATCGATGGTTGCCGACTTAGTCGAGGCGATGTCGCACATACGGATTCGGCCCCTTTTGCTCGGTCTAGTGTTGATGGGCGTCGTTCTTTCGGCAGTCAACATGCCGTACCAGTCCGTGCTGCCGGTTTTTGCCAGAGACGTTCTCGGAACCGGGGCTGCTGGTCTAGGCTACCTCACGACGGCCATTGGCATTGGAGCACTGGTGGGTTCGCTGACGGTGGCTTCCGCGGGGAATGATCGCCAACTGAGAATCTTGCTGATGGCGGGATTCCTGACATTCGGGCCGCTCATCGTCGCCTTCTCCATATCAGGGGTATTCTGGCTTTCGCTTTTGCTTGGATTTCTCCTCGGGTTGGTGACGCAGGTTACGTTGACCAGCAACCTAACTATCATACAATTGGCGGTGCCGAACTATTTGCGAGGGCGAATCTTGAGTATCCGAATGATCGTAATCGGGCTGGGTCCAATAGGAATGGTTGGGTTGGGGTTGGGAACCGAGATTCTCGGGGCGCAGACAGCACTCGGACTCATGGGAACAGCCTCGATCGTTTTGACCCTGATTCTCGTTTGGGCGTTCCCGGACCTACACAGAGTCGAACCAGACACGGCGAATGCCGCATTCTCTGTGAGGCCGATCGTGCGATAGGGGAGAGGACTCCCCGCCCGTCGCACCCTGTTTACAGCCATGGCCGGGGCGCTCTTGCTGAGCCTGGTGTTCCTCTTGCCGACAGAATACAGTGCTTGAGATGTGGAGACGGTGAGAACATTGACTGCCCCAAGGCACCGGAACAATCGGCTGCTCTTCAGGCTTTCGTCAGGAGTTGAGCATGCCCTACCGATTTGTCCTGGGACGTGGTGCCTGACATAATGGGGCAGGCCTATACAGTTCCGCCGGAAATTGATATGTGGTGGAGAGTTGTAACGCTCTTTTACGTGGCTTTGAGAGACTTCGTCCGCGGCAACTGCCACTACGTTGCGGCTGGCATTGCCTTCTGGACAGCCTTCTCCCTCTTCCCCCTTGCTCTGGCGGCAATATCACTCCTCAGCTTCATCTACACATCGCCTGAAGAGCAGACCCCCCTGGTTGAAGCCATCGTGAGGCTTGTCCCTGTGTCAGAAGACTATCTGGCCGACCTGATTCAGGACATAGCGGACGCTCGCGGCACGCTGGGCATACTGGCCATTCTGGGCCTCCTCTGGCCGGGTACGGCCATGTTCTCTGCGGTAAGGAAAGGCATCAACCATGCCTGGGGGATTGGCCGGCCACAGAACTTCCTCCTGGAGCGGGCCATTGATCTTGCCATGCTCGTTGGTATGGCATCTCTTGCCTTCATCATGGTCCTGTTCACCACCAACACGCTCGGTGTCGCCTCCCTGGCCAGCGCACCGGGCTGGTTGGGAGGCGACCTGGGCGGCCGGGTATTGCTGGAGATCGTTGCGCTGGCATTCACCATCGGCGCATTCATGCTGCTGTACCGGTACGTCCCCAACACCGCCGTGGCCTGGCGTGACGCCTGGCTTGGCGCAGTCATAGGTGGAGCGTTGTTCCAGGGTGTCAGACTGGGCTTCGCCTGGTACGCGGCAAGCTTCAGCAACTTCAACCTTATATACGGCTCCCTGGGGGCGTTGATGGCAATCCTGGTATGGGCCTACGTGTCCTCTATAGCGATCATGTGGGGAGCCCAGGTGGCCTTCACCTACAGCCGGGTCTTCGGCACGTACGCAAACAGCCTTCCGGAGCTTCAGCCCAGGGCGACAGACGCTCAACGCGGCCGCCGAATCCAGAGAGCGCTCGCCACCGTATCACGCTGGCTGGTACCGTCCAAGAGGAGCCAGCCGTGAAGCTGGTGAGGCCGGTGCGAATAGCTCCCGGCGTGTACCAGCTCCGTGCCATCGGAGCAAAGGTCACGGCCCTCTTCGGAGAGGACGGGGTGGTGCTCGTGGACAGCGGTGGGCGTGGGAGCGTGGGACTGATATCCGCCGGATTGAGGGCGCTGGGCTCCTCCCTGGAGATGGTCCGGCTGATCGTCCTCACCCATTACCACCCGGACCACGCCGGGAACCTCTCGAAGTTGGTCGCTGCAACGTCTGCGAAGGTGGCTGTTCACCGCCAGGAGGCGGCGATCATAAACGGCGACGAGCCCGCTCCGAACCCCTATCGCCATTCGCTAGTGGCAGGCCTCACCAAGCCATTTATTAACAAGCTGTACGGCGGTCCGGTGGCCGTCGACTACCCCCTTGAGGATGGCGACAGCCTCCCTGATCTGGGCCATGTCCAGGCCATCCATACGCCCGGACACACCTCCGGCAGCCTCTGCCTGTACGTGGCCCCGCACAAGACCCTCATTGTTGGCGACGCCCTGCGGCACCGCTTTGGAAGACTTGGCCCTCCGGCGGCATCCGTCACCAGGGACCCTGTGGAGGCCATGAAATCGTTGGAGAAGCTTCTGGCGCTGGACTTTGATATCATCTGCTTCGGTCACTATCCTCCGTTGCGGAAGGACGCACGAGCCGCCTTGCAACGGTTGGTCCAGAAGAGCGGTTGAGGAGGCAGCCATGACCAAGACATTGGTGCAGTTCCTTCAAGATGCGGCGGACCGATTTGGACCTCGGCCTGCGCTGTTTTTCAAGCCGAGTATTCGCTATCAGAAGTGGACGTACACGGATCTCTGGGAGGGTGCCGGGAGGGTGGCCTCGTTGCTACAGCAACGAGGGTTGAACAAAGGGGACAGGGTCCTGCTCTGGGGGCCCAACTGTCCCCAGTGGGTACTGGCGTTCTTCGGCTGCATGAGGGCGGGGGTCATCGCCGTGCCTCTGGATATGCGATCGACCCTGGACTTCGCGGAGCGGGTGGCCGATAAAACGGAGCCCGGCCTGGTTTTTGTATCCCGACTGACGCCTCCTGCGCACCAGGAGCTTAACGTGCCCAAAGTCTACTTTGAGGAGATGGAGGAGCTCACCCGGGAGATGCCCGATCCACGGGATGCGGAGGTGGCGGACGATGATCTGGCTGAGATCATGTTCACCTCCGGCACCACCGGCGACCCAAAGGGTGTGATGCTCACCCACGCAAACCTGGTGACCAACCTGGAGGGCACCGCTGAGCACGTTCCCGGCAATCCCTCGAACCGCCTCATCTCCGTCCTACCGCTGAGCCACATGTTCGAGCAGATGGCCAGCATGATGTCGGCCCTCAACTGCGGAGCCAACATCACCTTTCCAACCAGCCGCCAGCCCACCGTACTGTTCAGGACCATGAGAGAGCGCAGGGTGACCACCATGCTCCTGGTGCCGCAGGCCCTGGACCTCATCATGAAGCGCATAGAGGCGGAGGTGAGCCGTCGGGACAAGCAGAGGATCTGGAGATTCATGTTGAAGATTGCCGCTCACACGCCGTTCCGGCTTCGCCGGCTCCTCTTCAGAGGGGTGCACAAGCAGTTCGGCGGCTCTCTGAAGCTCATCGTCTCCGGGGGAGCGGCTCTCGACGCCGAACTGGGCGCCAAATGGAGCGCTCTGGGAATCAAGGTCATCCAGGCGTACGGCGCAACGGAGGCATCGCCGACCATCAGTTGCCATACCCTGAAACACCCTCGGTTCGATTCGGTCGGTCGCCCCATTCCCAACGTTGACGTACGGATCTCGGAGGAGGGAGAGATACTGGTCAGGGGGCCCAACCTCACGCCGGGTTACTGGAACGAGCCGGAGAAGACTGCTGCTTCATTTGAGGATGGCTGGTACAAAACGGGCGACCTGGGCTTCATGGACCAGGAGGGCTTTCTTCATCTGAGAGGCCGGAAGAAGGACATGATCGTGCTTTCCAGCGGAGAGAACGTATTTCCTGAGGACGTCGAAGCGCTCCTAATCAAGCATCCCGCGACAAAAGACGCGGTAGTAGTGGGGTTGCCCAGGGGTTCCGGCGTGGAGGTCCACGCCGCTCTCCTCCTTGAGGACCCATCGGCGGTATCCGAGGTGGTCTCCTGGGCCAACCGCCAGCTAGCGGAGCACCAGCAGATTCGGGGTTCCACTGCCTGGCCAGACGAGGACTTTCCCAGGACACATACCCTCAAGGTGAAGAAGGGTGTAGTGGTGGATATGATCCAGGGATATGCGTCCGCCG
>JAPUKM010000216.1 GCA_027295645.1 Chloroflexota bacterium
GGTGGTCTCTCAGCGCCCAAAGATCGACCCCAAAAGTGAGATGGAGCGATTGGAGCGGGCGGGCATTCAGGCACTGACCTCTGATCAACCTCACTACCCGGCCCTCCTGAAGGAGATCTATGATCTGCCTCCAGTCCTCTACGTTAAGGGCACCTTACTGCCGGAGGACCAGCGCTCCATCGCCGTGGTCGGCACCAGGAAGGCCTCCGCGTACGGCAGAGAGGCCGCCTCTCACCTGACTACAGACCTGACTCGCGCCGGTGTGACCATCGTCAGCGGCCTGGCAAGGGGCATGGATAGTATTGCTCACCGCTCCGCCCTTGATGCCGGTGGCCGGACCATCGCAGTCCTTGCAAGCGGACTGGACACGATCTACCCACCGGAGCATGCCACCCTGGCCTCCGAGATCATCCAAAATGGGGCGCTGGTGAGCGAACACCCTCTCGGCGTACGGCCGGTGGCCAGCAATTTTCCCCGGCGCAACCGGATCATGAGCGGTATGACCCTGGGCACCCTTGTCATAGAGGCAGCCGGTGGCAGTGGTGCCATCTGGACTGTGCGCCATGCATTGGAGCAGAACCGCGAGGTGATGTGTGTACCCGGAAGCATCTTCTCACTCAACAGCTCTGAGCCCAATCTACTGATTCAGCAGGGGGCCAAGCTTGTCATGGACTACACGGATGTTCTTGAGGAGGTGAACTTGACCAGCGTGGGCGAGCAGCTACCTATGGAGGCGCTCATCAGGCCCTCCGACGATACAGAGGCGGCCGTGCTGGACCACATCTCGTACGACCCCATCCATATCGATGAGGTAGGTCGGCTGATGCAGCTTCCATCCTCAACGATAAGCAGCACATTGGCCCTCATGGAGATCAAGGGCCTGATCAGACAGGTAGGGGCCATGAACTACGTCCGGATGCGAGAGGTCCCTGCCGGATATGGAGGAGGCGTCTCAGCCTAGAATTGCCATGGTAAAGAACCTCGTCATCGTAGAGTCGCCAGCGAAAGCCAGGACAATGGGCCGGTTCCTGGGCCAGGATTACCTGGTTATGGCCTCATTAGGTCACGTCCGGGATCTGCCTGGTGGCGAGCTTGGCGTGGCGGTCACCAACGGATTCACCCCTGAGTACGTTATTCCGAAGGAGAAGCACAAGGTGGTGGCAGAGTTGAAGAAGGCCGCCAAAGGGGCCACGACCATCTACCTGGCCACCGACCCTGACCGGGAGGGCGAGGCCATCTCCTGGCATCTGATGGAGGCAGCAGGCTGGAGCAACCGCGCCACACAGCGAGTGGTGTTTCATGAGATCACAGAATCGGCTATCAAGGAGGCGTTTCGCAATCCACGAGAGATCGATATGAGACTGGTGAATGCCCAGCAGGCACGGAGAGTGCTGGACCGCCTGGTGGGCTACCAGCTCAGCCCGCTCCTGTGGCGCAAGATCCAGCGTGGTCTCTCCGCCGGTCGAGTCCAGTCGGTGGCGCTGCGCATAGTGGTGGACCGGGAGCGTGAGATTGAGGCATTCAACGCCCGAGAATACTGGTCTATAGAGGCTATTCTTCAACAGCAGTCTCAAAACGGGGGGGCGGCTGCCACGTTCAATGCCGCTCTCCAGAGCGTCAAAGGCCAGCGCGGCACGTTGGACCTGCCCTCCGAGGCGGTAGCCCAGGAGATTACCAACGCTCTATCGGGAGCCTCCTACACGGTCGCCGACGTTAAGAAGAAGGAGGTGCACCACCGCCCCGCTGCACCCTTTATCACCAGCACCCTTCAGCAGGAGGCGTGGCGCAAGCTGCGATTCTCAGCCAAGAAGACTATGCTCCTGGCCCAACAGCTCTACGAAGGCCTTCCCCTAGGGCCGGAGGGCTCAGTGGGCCTGATAACCTACATGCGTACAGACTCAACCCATGTGGCTCCTCAGGCAATTCAGGAGGCCAAAGCCTTCATACAGCAGAAGTACGGCCCAGCCTACCTCCCCAAATCACCAAGGGTGTACTCCAAAAAGGCCAAGGGTGCCCAGGAGGCCCACGAGGCCATCCGACCAACGCTCATCTCCAGAGAGCCGGATGAGCTGCGCCGCCACCTGGCATCCGAGCAGTTGAGGCTGTACGATCTCATATGGAAGCGTATGCTGGCCAGCCAGATGGCCGACGTAGTGGCCGACTCTACCAGAGTGGATGTGGAGGCCAGTGGGCCGCAAACCGGGGGACGTAGCTACATGTTCCGCGCAACGGGCTCCGTGGTCAAATTCCTGGGCTTTCGTGCACTGTACAGCGAAGACCTGGACGAAGCTTCGGAGGAGGATGAAGGGAGCGATAGGCAGTTGCCGGCCCTCACCATCGGGGAGGTGCTCAACAGCCTCGGGCTGGGCTCTGAACAGCACTTCACCCAGCCCCCACCGCGCTACACGGATGCCACCCTGATCCGGATGCTGGAGGAGCAAGGAATCGGGCGGCCCAGCACCTATGCGCCCACCCTGTCCGTCATCCAGGAACGCAACTACGTGACCAAAGAGAAGGGCCAATTCAAGCCGTCGATGATGGGAATGGTAGTGAGCGACCAGCTCACTCAACACTTCCCCACCATCATGGACATCGGCTTCACCGCCCAGATGGAAGAGAAGTTGGACCAGATAGCCAGCGGCGCTAAAGAGTGGGTGCCGGTGCTCAACGATTTCTACGGCCCGTTTCAGGAGGCGCTTGCTACTGCAACCGAGCAGATGCCCCGGGTCCGGGTTGAGGAGCCAAGCGACGAGACGTGCGACCTGTGCCAACGCCCCATGGTCATCAAGACCAGCAGGTTCGGACGCTTCCTGGCCTGCACAGGTTTCCCCGAATGCCGGGGAAAGAAGTCCCTGGTGAAGAAGAGCGGCGTCGCCTGCCCGGAGTGCGACAGCGGAGAGTTGGTTGAGCGTCGTGGCAAGGGACGCACCTTCCACGGCTGCACCAACTACCCTGAGTGCACTTTCACCGTGCGTCAGACCCCCCTTCCGGAGCCCTGCCCCGAGTGCGGTAGCATGCTGGTTGTCTCCGGTCGCCAGTCCGCCCAGTGCACGGCATGTAAGTTCCGCGGGCCTGTCCCGGAGAGGGAGGCCGTTGAGACGGCGTAATGATCCTCGCAAATTCCAATGCTCAGCCTGTGAGCAATGTCACGGAAGACAAGCTCTTAAGCTCGTACAGAACCCATCTGCGGGGAGAGCGTAATCTTGCCCCACTGACGGTACGCAACTACCTGGACGACCTACAGCCGTTCCTAGAGTACCTAGCCCTGGAAGGAATCGGCCCCTCTAACTGGCTGACACGGCTACGGGACTTCGTAAACCGCAACGGCTCAACGCAGGTCAATCAGGAGTACCGCCGCCTGGTCCGCAGCTATGTGTCATGGCTCCTTCAGGAAAAGAAGACCAACCAGGGCAAACGGAACGAAGCAGAGGGATACGCTCGCGCCAGCACTGTGCGGTGCCTGGCCGGCCTCCGCTCTTTCTTCCGTTACGCTATAGCTGAGGACTACCTACCCCAAGCTACACTATGGAGCAAGGGATCGCTGAGCATGACTCGGTTGGGCCCCAAGCTGCCCAAGCGCCTTCCCCAGACTCTCTATCAAGAGGAGGCCAGAGCCCTTCTCGATAGAGCCCAGGGCTCTCCAGATGAGGTCCGTTCGGAGCCGCTGCTGCTGAGGGATAGCGCCATTTTGGAGCTGCTCTACAGCTCCGGCCTGCGACTTTCGGAGTTGGTGGCGCTGGATGTAGGTGATGTTTCAATTGAACAGCGCACCGCCCTCGTGACCGGCAAGGGCAACAAGGAGCGCATCGTCCCGGTAGGCCGCCCCGGCATGGAGTGTATCCGGCGTTACCTGGAGCACGGACGCCCTCGGCTCGCCGCCTCAGCCCGTGTCCAGGCCCTCTTCCTGAACCGATACGGCGATCGGCTCTCCGGCCGAAGCATTCAGGAAATCGTGCGGCGGTACGCCCTGCGCGCTGGCTTGAGTCACGGCGTGCACACCCACACCTTCAGGCACTCCTTCGCCACGCACCTCCTGGACGGCGGCGCGGACCTGCGCGTGGTCCAGGAGCTGCTGGGCCATGCCAGCCCCGCCACCACTCAGATCTACACCCACGTTAGCCAGGCTCAGGCCAGAAAGGTGTACTTGGCGGCCCATCCCCGGGCGGATGAGGAGGAGTCGTGACGCTGCTAGTGATCAACGGGCCGAACCTGAACCTGCTGGGCCAGCGGGACTCCGATATCTACGGGACAATGACCCTTGCGGAAATTGAGCAGAAGATACAAGAGCGAGCCAGGGAGCTGGGTACGGAGGTGGCCTTCTTCCAGTCCAACAGCGAAGGCGCTCTCATTGACCACCTGCAGCAGGAGGCCCCAGGTTCACAGGGCGTCATCATCAACCCGGGCGCCTACACCCACTACAGCCTGGCCCTCCGCGACACCCTGGCAAACCTCCAGGTGCCCATCATTGAGGTTCACATCTCCAATATCTACGGACGGGAGCCCTTCAGACGCCGCTCCGTAACCGCACCGGTAGTCCGGGGACAGATATCCGGCTTGGGCTGGCGAGGCTACCTGGCCGCCCTTGAATATCTGGTGGCCAGCAGGGAAGAGTCGCCCTGAGAGTCGGTGTGACAGCATTCTGCACCCACTGTGGCAGTGAGATCCCGGACGGGGCACAGTTTTGCGCAAACTGCGGTGCGGGGGTGGACTCTGCTGGTCAATTCGCCGTGCCGCAAGCGCCGACTGAAGCAGTTGCGGGCCAGCTCCTCAAAGAGGTTCGCAACTGGGCCATGCTCTGTCACCTGAGCACATTTTCCGGCTGGTTCATCCCCCTTGGAAACATTCTGGGTCCCCTGATCATCTGGCTCATGAAACGGCAGGAATCACCCTTCATAGATGCTCACGGAAAAGAGGCGCTCAATTGGCAGATCAGCGCCACTATCTATTTTATTGTCAGCTTTGCCCTCGTCTTCGTTCTCATCGGCTTCGTTCTATTGCCCGCCGTATTGGTTTTTGACATCATCATTGTGATCGTCGCGACGGTCAGGGCCAACAGCGGGCAGGCGTACAGGTACCCTCTGACCATCCGTTTCATCAAGTAACCGGTTATAGGCAAGGCACCCATGACATCACGACTTGAAAACCTGCGCGCCGTCCTGCAAGAGAAGAGGCTGGATGCCATCTTTATCTCCACCCCGGAGAACCGCCGGTACATGTCCGGGTTTAGTGGTAGCGCAGGGTATCTCCTAATCACCCCGCGAGAAGCAATTCTGGCCACAGACTTCCGCTACGTAGAGCAGGCGGAACGCCAGGCGCCCGACTTCCGGGTCCACCGGATCAGCTCCGGCGGCCAGTGGTTCGCGGACCTTATCCGGGAGACCGCCGTCAGAAGGGTCGGGTTCGAAAGTGAGGATGTGAGCGTCGCCACGCACCGCCGCCTGAGGCAGGCTCTCAAGGAGCACCCACCCTCCTCAAGCGTGACACTGGTTGGCTCCGTAGGAATCGTTGAGGAGCTACGCAGCCGCAAGGACCAGGATGAGATGGCGCTGCTTCAACGGGCCATCGATATATCTGACGAGGCGTTCGATACCGTTACGGCCAACATCAAGGCTGGAGAAACGGAGATTGCGGTCGGAAGGAGGCTGGAAGCGGCAATGCGTGAGCTTGGCGCAGATGGCCCCTCCTTTGATACTATCGTAGGGTCAGGGCCCAACGGCGCCCTGCCCCATTATCTCGCAGGCGACCGGCCCATCCGGGAGGGCGAGCCCATCGTCATCGACATGGGAGCCAAGTACAAGGGCTACTGCAGTGACCTGACCAGGACCATCATCCTGGGCACCCCTGACGAGACCTTTCGGCGCGTGTATGATGTGGTGCTGGGAGCACAGTTGACCGCCATGGCTACCGTCCAAATAGGGATGACCGGCTCTCAGACTGACGGCCTGGCCCGCAAGGTGATCGAGGAGGCGGGCTACGGCGACAACTTCGGCCACGGCCTGGGCCACGGGGTCGGCTTGGCCGTCCACGAGTACCCACGAGTGGGTCCCATGGGAAGTGATATTCTAGAGAGCGGGATGATGTTCACCATAGAGCCTGGCATCTATATCTCCGGTTGGGGTGGCGTCCGCATCGAGGATGTGGTCATCCTGGAGGACTCAGGGGCTAGGACGCTCAGCAAGGCTCGCAAACTGGAGCGCATCGGAGGATAGTATGGTCATCGGTGTCGGCGAGCTGCGAAAAGGTGTAAACATTGAGCTGGATGGCGAGCCCTACCAGGTGGTTGAGTACAGCTCTCACAAGATGCAGCAGCGGGCGCCGGTGGTCCGCATCCGTCTCCGTGAGCTGCGCACCGGCCGCTCAGTGGACCGCACCTTCAGCGGCTACGACGTTAAGCTGAATCTGGCGTCGGTGGAGCAGCGCCCGGCGCAATACCTCTACAACGACGATGCCTTCTATTACTTTATGGACACCCGCACCTACGAACAATATCCCCTCACCAAAGAACAGCTAGGGGACGCACATCTCTATCTCAGAGACCAGGTAGAGCTGGAGCTAGTCTTCTTCCGTGAACAGCCCATCGCTGTAGAGCTGCCGACCTTCGTAGAGTTGGAGATCGTGGATACTCCGCCGGCACACCGGGGCGATACGGCACAGGGAGGTACCAAACCCGCTACTCTGGAGACAGGGCTCTCGGTCAACATACCCTTCTTTGTCAAACCCGGCGAAGTGATCCGCATCGACACCCGTACCGGCGAGTACCTGGAACGGGCCAACTGAATGGCCATCTACACCGTTTCCCAGGTTACCACCTATCTCAGAGACTCCCTGGACCGTGACCCCTTCCTTACTGATCTGTGGGTAAGCGGTGAGGTGTCCAACCTCTCTCACTCCTCCGCGGGCCACTACTACTTTACCGTCAAGGACAACCAGAGCCAGCTTCGGTGCGTCATGTTCCGCAGCCAGCACGGCGGAGAGCTGCTTACCAACGGTGGCGCCGTCATCGTCCACGGAAGGCTCTCCCTCTACCCTACCCGCGGCGATCTGCAGCTCTACGTGGACCTGGTCCAGCCGGAGGGGACCGGCGCACTCGCGCTGGAGCTTGAGCGCTTGAAGGCCCAACTGGACGAAGAGGGCCTCTTCGAGCCCTCCAGAAAGCGTCCTCTGCCCGCCTTCCCACGTAAGATCGGCGTGGCGACCTCCCCCACAGGGGCCGTTTTCCACGACATCTGTAACGTCATCCAGCGTCGCTACCCACTGGTCGAGATCATCCTGTCGCCCACGCCCGTCCAGGGGACCGAAGCGGCACAGGGCATTGTGGAGGCGCTGCAAACCCTCAATAACCTTGGCGATATCGATGTCATCATCGTTGCACGCGGGGGCGGCTCCCTTGAGGAGCTGTGGCCCTTCAACGAGGAGACGGTGGTCAGGGCTATGTATGGCAGCCGCGTGCCTGTCATCTCAGGCGTCGGCCACGAGACCGATACCACCCTCTCCGACCTGGTGGCCGACCAGAGAGCTCCGACACCCTCCGCGGCGGCGGAGCTCGTCGTGCCCAGCGCTATCCAGCTTCAGGGACAGGTTGCAGCCCACCAACGGGCCGCCATGAGCGTCATCACCACACGCCTGTCCCAGAGCCAGCAGCAGTTGGACGCCATCACACAACGTCTGGCTGGCAATGCTCCCCAGGTGGACCTCCTCCGGCAGCGAACTGATGACCTGGCCCAGGGGTTGAGCCGCGCCCTGGTCACCCACATAACCCTGGCAGGAGAGCGCTTCGGTGGTTTTGAGCAACGCCTCAACGCCCTCAATCCCCAGGCCGTTTTGACTCGAGGGTATGCCATGGTACAGCGGGCCGACGACGGCACATTGGTCACCAAGAAATCACAGGCAAAGGAAAACGACCCCCTGAAGATCACCATCAGCAACGGAAGCTTCGACGCCCGGGTTGTATAATGAGGAAGACCAAGCCAGGAGACACGGCCAGAACACAGCGGTGATACCATGAACCAACCCACCTTTGAAGAGGCCTTCGTCAAGCTGGAGGAAGCGGTCAAGGCCCTGGAGGCCGGAGGTGTCACTCTGGAGGACGCCACCCGACTCTTTGAGGAGGGGATGCACCTGGCCCGCATCTGCCACCAGCACCTCAGCGCCACTGAACTGAAGATCACCCACTTGCAGCGCTCCTTCGGAGAGCAGATGACCCTTACAGACCAGGACGAACCCGATGCTCAAGACTGAGCTTCACGTCCACACCCGTTTCTCTCCAGATTGTGCCACCCCTGTTGCGAAGCTGGTGGCACGCTGCCAGAAGGTGGGCACCAACTGCCTCGCCATTACCGACCACAATACTATCAAGGGGGCACTGGCTGTCCGGGAAATAGCACCCTTTCAGATCATCATCGGCGAAGAGGTGAAAAGCAGCGGTGGAGAGATCACAGGCCTCTTCCTAACGGAAGAGATACCTGCTGGACTCTCGCCTATGGAAACGGTCGATCGCATCAAGGCCCAGGGGGGCTTGGTCTCCATCCCTCACCCCTTCGACCGGATGCGGCGCTCGGTGATCACCGCCCCGGCCCTGGAGCAGATCCTCCCCCACGCCGATATTATCGAGGCCTTCAACGCACGCAACACCTTTCGCAGCGCAAACGAGCGCGCCATGCATCTGGCCCGCGAGAGGGGGCTGCTCATGTCCGCGGTCAGTGACGCCCACACGCTGATTGAGCTGGGCAGGGCCTTCGTGGAGATGCCTGAGTTCGATGGCACACCGGAGGGATTCAAGGAGTCGCTGCGTCAGGGAAAGCTGGTAACCCGCGGCATCACCCCCCTCATCCACTTCGCCACCACCTTCACCAAGCTGCGACAGCGGCTACTGGGAAGCTACGAGAGCAATTAGCCGTGCTCAAGCTGGGCTGGTTCTCCACAGGACGAGGCGAAGGCTCCCGCAGGCTGCTGGAGCTGGTACTGAAGCAGATAGCCAGCGGCGACTTATCCGTTACCATCGAATTCGTCTTTCAGAACAGAGAGCGCGGAGAGGCCGAGGGCAGCGACCAGTTTCAAGACCTGGTGCGCTCCTACGGCATCCCCCTGGCAACCCTCTCCTCACAACGGTTCCGCAAAGGGCGGGGAGCCGGCAGTTTCTCCGAGGTACGTCTGGAGTTCGACCGTGAGGTGATACGTCTGCTGGAGGGTTATCAACCCAATTTGAGCGTTCTCGCTGGCTATATGCTCTATACAGCCGATGAGCTATGCAAGCATTTCACCATGATCAACAGTCACCCCGCGCTCCCAGATGGACCAATCGGCACCTGGCAACAGGTGATCTGGCAACTCATCAACCAACAGGCCAATGAGACAGGCGCTATGATCCATCTGGCCACGGAGGAATGGGACCGTGGGCCGGTCATTAGCTACTTCTCCTTCCCACTCCACGGCCCGCTTTTTGACCCCCTGTGGGAGCAGATCAAGGGTCGCACCATCAACGATCTGCGGGCCACGGAGGGAGAGCGCCTTCCTCTATTCCAGCGTATTCACGAGGAGGGCGGAAAGCGGGAACCCCATCTGCTGGTGGAGACCATCAGAGCCTTTGCTGAGGGGACGGTCAGAATAGTGGACGGCCAAATGGTCGATGCAGCGGGGAACCCGATTCCGGGCTATTGCCTGAACGAAAATATCGAGGCTGCGCTCGGGGACCGCTGACACGGCCCTCTTCCGGGCCTACGCCGATTTTTTCTGTTCACTCGCTATCGGCGTGCCCTCAGCCGTGAGCAGCAGAGGCGCCCTCTTGCCCCGTATGGTGTCGGCATCCACAATGCAGCGGCCCACACCCTTCATGGACGGGAGGTCGTACATCGCATCCAGGAGCGCCTCCTCCAAGATGGAACGCAGGCCGCGAGCGCCGGTCTTGTGTTTCAGCGCCTCCTCGGCGGTGGCCTCAAGGGCATCAGGATCAAAGATGAGATCCACGTTGTCCAGCTTAAACAGGTACTGGTACTGCTTGATCAGAGCATTCTTGGGCTCAGTCAGAACACGGATGAGATCATCCTTATCCAGGGCATCCAGGCTGACCAACATAGGAAGCCGCCCAATAAACTCGGGGATGAAACCGTATGCCAGCAGGTCATCCGTGGAGACCTGACTCAAGAACTTGGCACTATCGGCGTCCCGAGAGCGCTTCGGTTTCGCACTGAACCCAATGGAGTTGTTACTTGAGGAGATGCGCTTTTCCACGATCTCCTGTAACCCCTCAAACGCTCCGCCGCAGATGAAGAGGATCCGCTCGGTATTGATCTGAAGGAACTCCTGGTGGGGATGCTTCCGTCCCCCCTGGGGTGGCACATTGGCTATGCACCCCTCCATGATCTTGAGCAGCGCCTGCTGCACCCCCTCACCGGAGACATCCCGGGTGATGGATGGGTTCGAGCTCTTCCGGGCGACCTTATCGATCTCATCAATGTAGATGATGCCTTGCTCCGCCCGGGGGATGTCAAAGTCGGCGGCCTGGATGAGGCGAAGGAGGATATTCTCCACATCCTCACCAACGTAGCCGGCCTCCGTTAAGGAGGTTGCGTCTGTTATCGAAAACGGCGCGTCCAGGATCCGGGCAAGGGTCTGGGCCAGCAGGGTCTTCCCTGACCCGGTGGGGCCCATAAAAAGGATGTTGCTCTTCTGCACCTCCACCGAATCAGGCAAGCTAGCCTGCATTGCGCGCTTGTAGTGGTTATAAACGGCCACTCCCAGCACTTTTCTGGCCCGCTCCTGGCCAATGACGTATTCTCCTAAAAGAGCATCGATCTCCCTGGGCGGCAATGGCTTAGTGGGGTGATCCCCGGATACCGGGATCTCTTCCTGCTCCTCCTGGATAACCCGCAGGCAGAGGGCAACACAATCGTCGCATATGAACACACGGCCGGGGCCTGCAACGAGCCGCCGGACCTCGTTCTGCAATTTGCCGCAGAAGGAGCAGTGACGCCCTTTGCGACCCTGCGTAGTGCTACCCAAGAGCGCCTCCTAAGCGGATTTAGCGGATTTGGCCGACTCTTTCTCGTCCTGAATTGCCGTCAATATCTCGTCGACGAGCCCATACTCTTTCGCCTGGTCAGCGCTCAGGTAGTAGTCCCTATCGGTATCCTGTGCCACCTTCTCATACGTCTGACCGGTGTGGGTGGAGATGATAGTCCGGACCTTGTCCTGCATACGAAGTATCTCCCGTGCAGCAATCTCGATATCCGACGCCTGACCCTGAGCGCCGCCCATAGGCTGGTGCATATGGACGGTGGCGTTGGGCAGGGCGTAGCGCTTCCCCTTGGTCCCTCCGCACAGCAGCACCGTAGCCATGCTGGCCGCCATCCCCACGCAGATAGTGGATAAGTCACATCGAATCACCTGCATCGTGTCGTAAATGGCTAGCCCGGAGCTGATGACACCGCCCGGGCTGTTGATGTACAGGTGGATATCTTTGTCCGGGTCCTCCCGTTCCAGGTAGAGGAGCTGAGCGACGATGAGATTGGCCACCTGATCAGTGATGGGCGTGCCGAGGAAGACAATCCGTTCCCGAAGCAACAGGGAGTAGATATCAAAGGCACGCTCCCCTCGAGGAGAGGTCTCAATAACCATAGGAATGATATCACTGAACCTATCGGGCTGTTCCAGCATCCTCACTACCTCCTTTGTCGCTCGCTTCAGCAGGCTGCTCCCCTGCGGCACTGGCGGGAGCGGACTGTTGTCCTTTGGCAATCTCTGTCAGTCGTTCAAGAGTCTTGCGGTTTAGCAGCACCTCCGAGAGAGAGTGTTTCCCTTCCGGGCTATCGAAGTTGCGCCGTACAGCGTCGCCCTGATTTCCAACGCTCTCCACGAGAGAGTTAATCTCCTGCTCTACGTCCTCCGGTGAGACCTTGATATTCTCCAACTCCGCTATCTTCCGAAAGGCGTAGCTCCTGGTAAGGCGGGATAGCGCAACCGATCGTAGCTCCTCCTGGTGCTCCTCAGCGCTTTTGCCCACGTTTTGAAGGTACTGCTCCATATCCACTTGCTGGCGTTTCAGAGACTCCCGTTCATCCTCCAAAAGGTGGGCCACCTCATG
This sequence comes from Chloroflexota bacterium, assembly GCA_027295645.1. Lineage (GTDB taxonomy): Bacteria > Chloroflexota > Dehalococcoidia > Lucifugimonadales > JAPUKM01 > JAPUKM01. The sequence goes on from JAPUKM010000216.1 coordinate 12,080, forward strand.
ATCCACAAGCAGGGGCGAGAGATCTACTTTAGTTCGCTCCAGCAGCAGCGGAACCACCGTCTCCTCATAGCGACGGCGGGCTGCCTGCTCTTCTTGAGACTGCAGGTCTGACCGCACCCTCTCCAGTAACGCCTCTAAACTATCGTACCCCTCGCCCACGCCCTTGGCAAACTCGTCGTTCAACTCCGGCAGGCGTTTCTCTTTGTTCTCGTGGACCGAGACATAAAAGGTGCACTCGCTTCCGACCAGGTCGTCATTACCATAGCCCTCTGGAATGGTGAGGGCAAACTCCTTCTCTCCCCCAGGACTCATCCCCACCAGCTCCTGGACGAATCCAGGTAGGGGGCTGGGATTCTCCTCAGCCGCAACGTAGACAACTCCCTCCTGGTTCAGGATGTCCTTGTCATTCACCACACCACGTATATCCATCGCAACCTGGTCTCCAAAGGCCACCGGTCTGTTTGCCGGCTCCCAGGGAGCCTGCTCTCTACGCAGTTGCTCCAGCGTCTCCTGAACCTGCTCCTCGGTGACCTCGGTCGACTCCTCGTCCGCCCTGATGGCAAGGTAGTCGTCCAACTCCACTAGGGGCTCTAGGGGCACGGTTGCCTTCACTATCGGCGGGTCGCCCTCAATTTCATGTACCCTTGGCATACCCGCAGAATCCAGTTTCTGTTCCTCAATGGCACGCTTGACGGCCTCGGGAAGGAGGGAGTCCAGAGCCTCCTCTCGTAGAGCGTCCGGCCCTACGAACCGCTCCACAATGGCCCGAGGGGCCTTGCCCTTGCGGAAGCCGGGAATATTCGATCGCTGAACAATCCGCTGGTAGGCCCGCTGGAGATGCGGCTCCATATCCTGCTGCTCCAGCTCGATTGTCAGGAGCGCTTCTCGCTGCGGCAACTCTTCTTTGGTTACTTTCAATCTGTGTTCCTAGGCTAGTGCAATAGAAAACCGACTAGGAAATTATAGCACGTCCGGCTTGCCATCGAGAGTGGGCATTCTGCTCACTTCACTACTCGGATGTGCAGTTCGTCAAGCTGGCTTTTTGGAACCAGCGACGGTGCTTGGAACAGCGGGTCGGCAGCGCTCTGGGTCTTTGGAAAGGCGATGACATCCCGAATAGAGTCGGCATGGTCAGACAGGAGCGTCAGCAGACGGTCAATCCCCGGTGCAATACCGCCATGGGGCGGCGCGCCGTACTCCAGAGCGCCGAGCAGCTGGCCAAAGCGATCCTCCATCTCCTCCTCGGTATATCCAAGGAATCGCATGAGGCGCTCCTGCTCTTCGCGAACATGGATTCGGATGCTACCGCTGGCCAACTCGCTGCCGTTGCAGACCAGGTCGTAGTGCCTTGCCCTTATGCGGCCCGGATCGCTCTCCAGCAGACCCCACTGGTCCCGCTGAGGAGCGGTGAACAGATGATGGGCCGGCTCCCACCGCTTGCCCTCTTCATCCCAATCGAAGAGAGGGAAGTCGGTAATGTACGCGAAGACAAGATGGGTGGGATCGGTAAGGCCCAGCTGATCTCCCATCTCATTGCGGAGCTGAGATAGCGCGGTATTCACCACCCTTTCAGCCCCCGCAACCATGAGCAGTAGATCGCCCGGGACAGCACCTACCCTGGTTGCCATCTCCTTTACCTGGTCGAGCGTAAGGAAGCGAGCCACCACGGAGCGAACCTGCTCCATAGTCAGCCTGTCCAGGGGGCCATCCCCCTCCAGGGCAATAGTCACCAGGCCACCGGCACCACGGCTGCGCACGAAGTTCGTCAGCTCCTCAAGCTGGCGGCGGGAGTAGCCGGCGCATCCTGGCGCGGCAAGACCCTTCACAATACCGCCCGCTTCCACCGCGCCGTTCAGAACATGGGACTCCGTCTTCAGAGCGATGTCCGAAATATCGGCCAGTTCCAGGCCAAACCGCAGGTCCGGCTTATCGGTCCCATACCTGGCCATTACGTCGTCGTAACGCAGGCGCGGGAAGGGCTTCACCAGGCTCCTGCCCAGCGCCACATTCTCCACAATGCTGATATACAACTCCTCTATGAGCCCCAGAATATCCTCCTCATCCACAAAGCTCATCTCCAGGTCCAGCTGGGTGTGCTCAGGTTGGCGGTCCCCCCGTGGGTCCTCGTCACGGAAACAGCGTGCGATCTGAAAGTATCGCTCGAAGCCGGCCACCATCAGAAGCTGCTTGAGTTGCTGAGGCGACTGGGGTAGTGCATAGAAGTGGCCCGGATAAACTCGGCTGGGAACCAGGTAGTCCCGGGCCCCCTCAGGCGTGCTCTTGATGAGGATGGGCGTCTCCACCTCTATAAAGCCCCTGGCATCCAGGAAATCTCGGATGTGCTTCACCACCTTGTGGCGTAAGATGATGTTGTTGTGCATGCGGGCTGTGCGAAGGTCCAGAAAGCGGTACTGCATGCGAAGGAGCTCATCCACCTCTCCGTCCGAGGCAATATCGAATGGTGGCGTCTTGGATGGGTTGAGCACCTCCGCCCTTGCGGCCTGGACCTCCACCTCTCCGGTGGCAAGGTCCGGGTTTTCCGTTCCCGGCGCGCGGGCCACCACATCCCCCTCCACCAGCACCACCCACTCACTACGCAGAGTTTCAGCAACGGCGTGAGGGTCCAGCGACATCTCGGGGTTGAACACCACCTGGACCACTCCCGTGGTATCACGCAGGTCGATGAATATTAGGTTGCCGTGATCGCGCCGACGATGAACCCATCCAGCCAGGGTGACCCTGGCGCCCACATCATCTCTGCCAATTTCGCCACATGCAATCGTTTTGAGCACCAACGACTCCTCTCTCGTCACGCCAGATTATAGGGTATGGCTCCTCTACGGAGCAATGAAGTGCGGTGGTTGGAACGGGAAGAGCGCCAATGCCAGGATACTCATGGAGGTTGGGGATACACGCTCCATTCACTCGGCTTTCAGAGTCACCCGGAATCTCTTGGGTAGGGTAAAGCCGGAGGTTTGCGATAGCTTCCCGCCAAGCCTCTGCACGGCATCGCTCATATCCAGCTCGCCTCCTCTGTACGCCTCCTCGGCCACCTCCGCGACCTACGGAAGCTCTGTAAGCATCCGCAGGAGAGGCATTGGGGTACGGAGGCTGCTCTTCAGCAGTGTATCCTCTCCCCATGAGCCGACAGTCTGGTCCACATCCGCCATCACGACCTCTTTAAGCCAGCCATGTAGTCTGATGAGCAACACCGGCTCCAGCGGCGGGGAGATCACCAACACTACATCTCCCACTATGACATCCGACTCCTGATTAGCTGGAGAGGCCTCTGGTTCATGTGGCCTCTCATCAATACTCGCGCCGGATTCAGCACGCGGGCCACCGGGGTCACTATCGGTTGAAGCATTGAGGGTGGCTTCTCTACTAACTTTAGGTACTCCTCCCACATGCTTGGCATACTCAACAACCTGACGGCGACTGGACACCCGCAGCATATACCGGATTCTGCTTACATGGCCCTTGACCGCTCTTTCGGTAATGGTCAGCCGGCGCGCGATGGCCTTATCGCTGGCATTCTTGGCCAAGAGCTTCATGACCTCCTGCTCTCTTGGGGTCAGAGCAAGCTCTCCCCACTGGTCGGCATCAGGTTGCTCCGATTCGGGCTCCTCCGGCGCCTCTGTGCCGAGGCCGGCCTCCCTGGTCTGTTGCTCCGCGAGATACCGGAGAGCCGTCTCTTGCCCCTGGGCGGTTTTCATTAGGCTGG
>JAPUKM010000217.1 GCA_027295645.1 Chloroflexota bacterium
GTGGCGCACACCGTCCGGCTGGCCCGCCAGTACCGCACGCCCATCGTCCCTTTCGGCGGTGGCACCGGTGTCATGGGCGGCACGGTCTCCGAGCAGGCTGCCGTCATCATCGACCTGAAGAGCATGAACAAAATTCGGAGCCTCTCCGCCGAGGACCGTGTGGTGTGGGCGGAGGCGGGGATAGTGCTGCGTGACCTGGATGAGGCGTTGAACGCGGAGGGTCTCCTGCTGGGCCACGACCCTTGGAGCGTTCCCATCGCCACCCTTGGCGGCGCCATCTCCACCAACGGGGTCGGCTACCGCGCCACAAAGTACGGCTCCATGGGAGCCCAGGTGCTGGGCCTTGAAGTCGTGTTGCCCACCGGCGAGGTCCTGACCACCAGGGCGGTGCCCAAGTACGCCTCCGGCCCCAACCTCAACCATCTCTTCATCGGCGCTGAGGGCACCCTCGGCATCATCACCGCCGCCGCCGTGCGCGTCCACCGCACGCCGGAGGAGCGGCGGTTCGCCACCGTATCTTTTGCCGACTTCGAGACCGGCTTCCGAGCGGTCAGCGAGCTGTTTGCCCTGGGCGTCCGTCCCGCCCTCACCGACCTGACCGAAGAGACGTCAGCCAGTGAGCAAGGGGAGCGCCGCATCCTGCTGTACCTGGCGTTCGAGGGGTACAGGGAGGAGGTGGAGGCACAGGAGCGCCGTACACTGATGCTCTGCAAGGAGTACGGCGGCACGGACATCGGCCCGGAGGAGACGCGGCAATACTGGGAGCAACGGCATCACATCGCCCTCCGCTACCAGGAGGAGATGCTGCCGCTGACGCCTGAGCAGCGGTGGTCCCACCCCCGTCGGTCGGATGATGGTGTATGGGACTACCTGCACGTGGCGCTGCCGCTCTCCCGTGTCCTGGAATACCGGCGGCAGGCGGTGGACATCGGACGGGCGCACGGCGTCGAAATACGTGAATGCGCCGTCTGGACGGAGCCGGAGCTCTTCTCCATGATCATGGTGGGTACCTCCATGAAGGGCAATCCCAATGGAAACTCCTTCGCGGAGACCGTGGACGCGGTGCTACGTCTTGCTCAGGATATGGGCGGCACCATGGAGTACTGCCACGGCGTCGGTATCAAGCTGGGCCACCTGGCCGAGCGGGAGTGGGGCAGCGGACTGGAAACGGCGCGCCGTATCAAGCGGGCCCTGGACCCGGACGGCATCATGAACCCGGGTAAGCTGGCACTCTAAGCTGCAGACGCCGAAGCCAGGAGTATCCCGACGTGTCGGGAGGGGCGGGCTGGGCGGGTAAACAACCGTTGTGCCAACACTCGTCTCAAGCCTCAAAACCTCTCGGGTGGGCCGGGTGGGAAAAGACACCCAAGGATGCAATCCATCGACAACGTAGACCGCCAAAGCCAGGAGTATCCTGGCGTGTCGGGAAGGGCGGCGGGTGGGTAACGTATAAACCGTAGCAGGTCCAGTGGCTACACCGTATGTCGCCTTCCGTTTGCAGGCGGATCAGCTTGGGGCCACAAACGTGAGCACCTTCCTCGGGTTCTCGACCATGAACTTGTGTATTTGTCCCTCCTGAACACCACCCACCCTCAGGTGCGGGAGAAACTTCTCAAGGAGGAACGAGTAGCCCATCCCACCGTAGCGCTTGAGCCGCAGTTTGCCCCCAACGTCATGCGATAGCAGAATGCGGTCCTCATATCCCGCCTCCACCAGCTCCAGGATGGTCCTCGCCACCATCGCGGAGTCGGCGGGAGAGAACGGACGGACCTTCTCCTGGCCGGGTTGCCACGCCAGCGGCACGCCTATGTTGCCCAAAAAGTCGAATTCTATATACACTCCTAACTCGAAGATCTCCTTTAACAGCGGCACATCGCCCGCAATGAAATCGGCGTGCCCCATGACGACCCGTGACAGATCGCCCCCCTCCTCAGCAACGGTCCTCAGCACATCAAGCTTCTCACGGTCCACCCCGCCACGGTGAAAGGAGATTGCCGCCCCGGTTGCCTTACTGGCACGGGCCGCCGCCTTGATGATCTTGACCTCGCTGGGGCTGATGGGGTCCCCCTCGATGCCCACCTCGCCAATGATGCCCGCGCGAATCCCCGAGCCGTCTATCCCAACCGTGACGTCTTCGATGATACTGTCGGTCAGCTCCTCAACGGAGAGCCGCTCGATATTCTCCGGGAACACCCTCGCGAAGTATGCCGCGCCCATGATGACATGGACCCCGGTCACGTACGAGATTCGCCGGAGGGTCACCGTGTCGCGCATCAGGCCTATGGGGGTTACATCCACAATAGTATTCCCACCCCAGGTGCGGTACTCCAGCACCTCGGCAATGGCCACATCCTCCTCGGTCATGAGCCCCGCTGAAATCTTGCCCTCCCTGGCCAGGTGAAGGGTTTCCAGCGTCAACTGCTCACCACCCCGGGACGAATTGGCCGTGGGATCGTAGTTCGGGGAGGATAGCTTGGCAAAATCGGAGAAGATGTGCTCATGCATGAGCGTGACGCCCAAATCGCCGGGGTCCATCGCTCCTGTAACGGTCATCACCTGTCCTGCTATGTTCGGCACCGGCATCGTTTCCCCTCCTGTGGAGATGTAGCGTAGGCGGTGGGCGCGTGGATGGATAGATGGATAATAAAGCTTTCTGAAGGTTCAATCAACGTGGCGATTGGGGAGCGAGAGCGGCCCCGGACGGGTCAGAGAGGGGGGGGCGGTGGAATCCAGCAGCGGTTGGTGGCACCGTTAGCCCCTCCGTATCCGCACCTCGTCTCCCACCTTGACCCCCAGCACCTCTGCCGCGCTTCCGTCCCTGATCGCGACCTCCACGGTGCCGCCGCTCCCGATTATCGCCACCAGGCCCGTGCCCGTTCCGTAGGTAGTCGCCAGTCCCTGAAGCGTTCGACCGCCCAGCTCCATGGTGAGCACCTGTCCCCCTTTTGTAAGCGCTTCAGGTATATTGGTGACCACGTTCCCGAACCGGTCGATATGCATCACCAGGCCCGCCAGCTCCTCCCGGTCCCAGCGTGGCTCCGTGACCGCCAGCCGCACCAGGGTCGACACTCCCTCTCCGAAGTCATCCGCCGGCGCGCCCGTCGACAGGTGGGCCGCCACCGGGGCGAAGATGTCCCGGCCATGGAAGGTCGTGCTCACCGGGTGGCGCCAGTAGCGCTGATTGGTCAACGAATGAGCGGTGTATCCCTCCGGCACCGGTCCCGTGTATGGCTGGAAAGGGTCGCCCTTGCCCCCATCGCCGGGTAGTACGAAGCTCAGGAGGCCGTTGTCGGGGGCCAGGAACGTGTGTCCGCCTCCCTGCACCAGCAGTGCCCTGCGGTCCGTGCCGACCCCCGGGTCCACCACCGCCACGTGGATGGTGCCCGCTGGAAACGCCTGCCACGCCGTCCCCAGCAGAAAAGCGCCCTGAAGAATATCCTGCGGCGGCACATCGTGGGTCAGGTCGACGACCGTCGCTGACGGGTCGATGCCCAGGATGACCCCCTTCATCACGCCCACGTAGGCGTCGGCGTGGCCGAAGTCGGTGAGCAGCGTGATGAGATGGCCCGGCATAGCAACGTCCGTGGGACGGAGCGGGTCGGGCCCTATCCCATCCTCACACTGAACAGGGCCACGAGAACGAATACCGCCGCCAGGATGATGGTGAATCGGAAGAGGGTGCGCTCCACGCCTCTGCGAGTCCGAAAGGTCGTCTGCGCGGAGCCGAACACGCCCCCGCCCTGTCCGCGCACCTGCATCAGAATCACTATGACAAGCACAATGGCGATGATGATCTCAAAAAAGGTGAGGAAGTCCTGCATAGCCTGCCTTCTGGCATGTTCTCATTCTCCGGCGTGGCGCTCCTCTACTGTACAGGGCACGTGCCCGCTGTCAAGGGGGAGGCTATCTGGAGGGATTACCGGGAATCGCTCCTCTCCTTCAGCTTCTCCACAAGGAGCTGGTTGACCAGTTGCGGGTTCGCCTGGCCGCGTGTGACCTTCATCACCTGGCCGGTGAGGAACCGGATCGCCGTCTCCTTGCCGTTGAGGTAGTCGGCCACCGCGGCTTCGTTGGCATCCAGCGCCTCGTGGACCGCCTGCTCCAGCGCGGCCGTATCCGTGATCTGGCTCATCCCCCGCTCCTTCACAACGTCGCCGGGCGATGTGCCCGTCTCGAACGTTGCCTCGAAGACCTCCTTGGCCATGCTGGTGGTGAGCGTACCGTCCTCCACCAGCTCTACCACATCGGATACGTGCTGGGGTTGAAGGAGGCTTTCGGAAAGCCCCCTTCCGGCGGCGTTTATCAACCTCGCCACCTCGCCGGTCATCCAGTTCG
>JAPUKM010000218.1 GCA_027295645.1 Chloroflexota bacterium
TCATGCATGGTAGGGTGCCTGTTAGGACACGCGCTCCAGGACGGACGGCGGTATGACGGTCTGCCGATCAGAGGCCATCTCATACTGGTGAGCCACCCGCAGAATGACCTCCTCCTCGAAAGGCCGCCCGATAAGCTGAAGGCCCACCGGCAACCCCTCACTGGTGAAGCCACAGGGAACGGTGATAGAAGGCAGCCCTGTTACGTTGCCTGGAGAGGTGTTCCGCGTCAATATAACGGAGGGAACACCCGGGCCTACTACCGGATGGCGAACCCCCTTTACTGTCACTGTCTCCGCATCTATGGGAAAGGCCTTGATGGGGACGGTCGGACATACCAGAACGTCCACCTCTCGCATGGCCCGAGCGAACTCCTCCTTGAGGAGGCGGCGGAGTCTTATAGCCTTGGCATAGTCGACCGCCCGTATAAACTGGGCGGATAGGATTCGGGACAGTACATCCTCGCCATAGTCCGACGGGCGGTCTCGAATAAATCGCTCGTGATAAACGAACGCCTCGACCGCTCCCATGCGGCGCAGGGATTCCAGATGTTTCAACCCATGGATGGTGACCTGCTTCAGTTTCATCCCCATCCTCTCCAGCAGGGTTATGGACTTGCTAACAGCCGTGGCCACCTCGGGGTCGATCAGGTCGAAGTAGTGGTTGCTGGGTATGCCCACGACCATCCCCTTGATGTCGTGCTCCAGGCCTCCGGTGTAGTCAGCCACCGGTACCGCCACCGACAAGGGGTCCTGATCGTCGTATCCGGCCAGGGCCTGAAGCACCGTGGCACAGTCCCGCACGGAACGGGTGATGGGGCCGATGTGATCCGCAGGCCAGTTGCCCGTGGGCAGACATCCACGCAGGCTGACCCGGCCAAGGGTGGCCTTTAGCCCCACGACACCGCACAGCGAAGCGGGGATGCGCACCGAGCCCCCGGAGTCTGTTCCAAGCGAGGCGAACGTCTGGAACGAGGCCACGTTGGCGGCGGAGCCGCCGCTGGAGCCTCCAGGTATCCGATCCAGGTCCCATGGGTTGTGGACCGCACCGTAATGGGGGTTGATGGAGGTGGGCCCCAGGGCAAACTCGTGCATGTTCTCTTTGCCCAGGAGGATGCCTCCACCCGCGTACATCCTGGAGACGACGGGGGCATCCTCCTCCGGAACAAAATCGGCCAGGATCTTGGAGCCGGCGGTTGTCCTTGTGCCGGCGGTCGCGATGTTGTCTTTGACGGCGAAGGGTATGCCATGAAGGGGCCCCTTGTAATCGCCGTGGACCAGTGCGTCCTCCAGCTCCTTTGCGCGTAGGAGCGCCTGATCCCCCAACACGGTGATGAAGGAATTGATGGCGGAGTGGAGTGAGTTGATGTGCTCTAATTCGGCATGAACCAGCTCTACCGGAGAGACCGCTTTGTCGCGGATGAGCGGCGCTATTTCGCTTATGGTCCGTGAAAGCAACTCAAGGTTTGACATGCTCACCGTCAGGCTGGATGCGGAATATATGCCCCGGCAGAACTTCGGACAGGTCCACCTCATCCAACGTCGCCATAGCTTCAACGTGGGCTTGAACAGCGGGCAACACGATGTCCAACTGCTCCTCGGTCATGGGAACCCCGCCCAGGTCCCGTATCATCGCCTTGAGCGTATCTTTCGAGACTGGCACCTCATTCACCTCCCTGGGGGCTGGCGTGGGAAAGACTATCCCCTGTCCAGCCCACCCTCCAGTCCAGGAGAGCCGGACTTGCCAGGTTGAACACCCAGCTCGGTGGTGGCATCTTCGATCTGGTAGTAAAAAGGCATGTCTATGGCCGCCTTGATCTCCTCCCGCACCTCAAGCGCTTGCTGCTGGTCGAAGGAGAGGCTGCCGGTCTCGTTCAGCCCCGCATACAGGCGCAGGACAGCGTCCACACTAGCCACAATGGTTGCCAACGGATAGATTATTGCTTGGAATCCCAGGGCGTGAAGCTCATTCACCGTTGGGCCGTTGAAATAGGCGGTCGTCAACAGTGGACGTTTGGGATTCGGATAGAGTTCGTGAAAGGTCCGCATCTCCTCCACCGTCCGCGTCATCGGCATCACCATGTCCACGCCCAGCTCCTCCAGCGCCTTGACGCGGCGCACAGCCTCGGCCCACGAGCCCCCGACCGCGGTGCCGGCGTCGGTGCGACCGATGATCATGAAGTCCGGGTCCCGCCGGGCATCCAGGGCATAGCGTATCTTCGTAAGGAACTCTTCAAACGGTACAACGTGCTCCAGGCCCCTGTGATACGAAACGCGTTTGGGGTATACCTGGTCCTCGATATGGATGGCCGCTATTCCCGCGTCTTCGAATTCCCGTACGGTACGGAGAACGTGGATGGGATCGCCGAACCCGGCATCGGCGTCGCATATCACGGGGATGTCCACGGCTCTGGCGATCTTGCCGGCGACCTCAACCTGCTCCGTGAGGGTTGTCAGCGGCTCAGTGGTGGTCAGGTGCGCTCCGGTCATCCACCCCCCAACATAGCAGGCCTTGAACTTCATCCGCTGGATGATGCGGCCGAGAAGAGGGTCATGCACGCCGGGGGCCACTAGTAGCTCTCCATCGGAGAGTATGCGTCTGAGCTGCTCCCGAGGTGATGCCATCTCTTTACCCTCCCAGCGCCATAGCTATCGCCGTCACGAGCGCTCTTTGTATGGAACGGGGCTTGGCTTGGGTAGGCCGTCCATCCTCCACGGCGCTACAACGCTTGTCACCTTGCCCAGGGCCGGGTCATCCATCTCCTTGACCATCCCCAGGGCCTCCATCTGCGGGTCTGCGAAGAGCTCTTTGAATGTGTTCACCTGCGCGCCGTGGGGGCCCATCGACTCGTACAGGCTCAGGAGGTCCTCGGACTTCCAGGTCTTGAAGACCTCCTCCCAGATGGGCTTTGCCTGAACGTGGAGATCACCCCTTCCACCCCATCCCAATATATCCCTGGGCAGGTTCTGAAACAGTGGGTGCTCCAGGTACTGCTCCATGCCCAGCGCCTTCATGATCTCACGGAACTTGTCCGGGTCACGCGGGGCAGCCAGGACGACCGGCTGATCGGCGGTCTTGTAGCCGTGGTCCGGCGGCTTCACGTAGCCCTCGCAGTAGAAGCCGGCCCACTCGTCCGGATCGACCATGGAGGCCCAGGTGATG
>JAPUKM010000219.1 GCA_027295645.1 Chloroflexota bacterium
GTGTCATGCCATACATACTCGAGGCGTTGGACAGGGCTGGAGCGGCCTTCCATATCGAGCCTCGTTACCCTTTCTGGGACAAGCGGCTAGTGGAGTTCTGCCTGGCCCTGCCAGGTGAGCAGAAAATACGCCACGGTTGGACCCGTATGGTGATGCGGCGCGCTTTGGGAGGAACGCTTCCCCCCGAGGTCCAGTGGCGTGGGGGCAAGTCAAATCTGGGATACAACTTCGACCGCAGCCTGCTGGCCTTTGAGCAAAGCCGCATGGAGGAGGTCATAGTTAGGGACCCAACGAGCATCGAGGAGTACGTAGACGTAAACGCGTTGCGTGAGGCGCATAGGCGTTTTGTATCACAGCGGCTAAGCAATGAGGGCGATGTGCATGCGATTTGGAACGCTGTAACCTTGTCGCTGTGGTTGCAGCGCACGAAGCTCGGAGTGCGGTAACCAACAAAGAGGAGGAAAGGAAATGGAGTCCAGGAAAAAGCGCTACACGAAGCCTCAGTTGATCGTTCACGGCGATCTGGAGAAGATCACCCGGCTGGGCGGGCACTCCAACACCGATGTCCCCATAGGCACCGCGGTAGTAAATAACGACATCTCCACCATCACTTCATAGGCGAACGGTCGCTGGCCGGATATCAATTCCGGTCACCGTCCATTAGCTAGACGTAGATCCTGTACGGTGTTTTCAAGAGCATCGGCACCCATTGATGCCGTAGCATTCCGACGACCCAGGCAGGTCGGTGAGTGTCATCCGGGGCGCCCTTTAACCGCGCTTCAATCAGGCGAATTGGAGAGGCATGTATAGCTACGTTGGGTACGGCCTTGGCATCCACTCTGACCTGCTTCTGTCGGAGCTGGTGGCTGGCGAGGCAGGGGCGGATGTGGTCGTGCGGCTGGACAAACTGGAAGGCCGACTACCCGAGGCGGGCTCGCTAGAATACGGCTTCTGGGCCACCGCAGAGGGCACGTACCTCTTCTGGGAAGACGTAGGAACACTACTGGTCCGGGGCGGGAACGAGATCATCATAGACCCGGTCCCAGGGGTCGAGGAGCGGAGGTTGCGTCTCTTTCTCCTGGGCGCGGCCATGGGGGTCTTGCACCACCAACGAGGGCAGTTGGTCCTACACGCCAGCGCCATCGACATAGATGGCGGGGCGGTCCTCTTCCTGGGCGGCAGAGGATGGGGTAAGTCCACGATGGCCGCTGCATTGCACGGCCAGGGGCATCGTGTGCTCTGCGACGATGTGGTCGCGCTGGAACTGAATGGAGGAGGGGTGCCGACTGTCAGTCCCGGCTTCCCACAACTCAAGCTATGGCCGGATGTGGTCGCTGCGCTGGGAGTAGACCCCGAATCTTTGCCAAGGCTGTCCTCCAGATTCGACAAACGGCACTTTCAGGCCAACAATGGGTTCTGCAACGCCCCCGCTCCGGTAAGGCACATCATTGTGCTGAGAAGAGGCCCGAGCCTCGCAATTGAGCACCTCCAGCCCCAGCAGGCGCTAATTGAGCTCCTCCGACACCTGTACGTAGCGCGCTTCGGCAGCCTGCTGCTACGGCAAGACGAAGCACCTCATCTGCTCCAGTGTGCCGAGGTCGTCCGGAACGTTCCCGTCGATCTACTGAACCGGCCACAGTCCCTCCCACTGGTGTCTGCCGCAGCACGGTTGGTAGAGCGGCACCTTGCCTTAGATGTCTACCGCGCGACGGCCTAAGGCGGGCCCTTCCGTAGTCGGAACCTCTGCGAGCGCAACATGCCCACTAGCGGACGAACGCCGCAGATGGCGTCCTTCGAAGTAGGCGGAGTTTAGGACATTGAGTGCCAACCTGCGCACCGCAGCAGCTCAGTTGCTCTACCTACCGAGAATCTTCGGCCTGGTCTGGGCCACGAGCCGACTTTATACCACGGCCTGGGCCATCCTTCTCGTAGCTCAGGGGTTGCTGCCGGCGGCCGTTGTTTTTCTTTCGCGCCTGATAGTGGATGCCCTGGTAGACGCCGTAGGCGTCGGCACTTCATGGGACGGCGTCCGTCCCGTGCTGCTGCTGGGTGGTCTCATGGCCGGCGTCCTGCTGCTGACCGAGCTCTTCCACAGCGCCATCGAGTGGGTCCGCACCGCCCAGTCAGAGCTTGTAAGGGACCGCATAAGCGCGTTGATCCACGAGAAGTCGATTTCTGTGGACATCGCCTACTATGAGTCGGCCGAGTTCCATGACCGGCTGGACCGGGCCCGCAGCGACGCCAACGACCGATCGCTCGCCCTGCTGGAGGGCACGGGGAGCCTCCTTCAAAATGGCATAACCCTGGTAGCCATGGCTTCCATGTTGATCCCCTACGGCCTATGGCTGCCGCCCGTACTGCTGGTCAGCACACTGCCAGCGCTTTTCGTTGTGGTCCGTTTCAACCATCGCTTTCACCTGTGGTGGCAGCGCTCCACGCAGAGCCGGCGCTGGACGAAATACTACGACACGATGCTCAGCAGCAGCGGGGCCGCTTCCGAGCTCCGGCTGTTCAACCTGGGTGGCCACTTCATGTCAGCGTATAGAGGTATCCGTCGACGACTGCGCGCTGAGCAGCTGGATATGGTCACGCGGCAGAGTCTGGCGCGCATATTTGCCGGTAGTACAGCGCTGCTGATCTCGGGCGCCGCCATGGCCTGGATGGTGTGGCGTGCCTTTTTGGGGCTGGTAACTTTGGGCGACCTGGTGCTGTTCTATCAGGCGTTCAACAGGGGCCAGGGCCTCATGCGGTCGCTGTTGAGCAACGTCGGCCAGATCTATGCCAACAGCATGTATATTGGCGACCTGTTCACGTTTCTGGAGCTGGAACCCAGAGTCGTGGACCCGGTTCGTCCCGTGCCAATACCGTCTCCTCTGAGGGATGGTATCGCCATTCGGCAGGTCACCTTTCGCTACCCGGATAGCGAGCATGCGGCGCTGAAGGAGTTCGATTTGGTGATCCCCGCCGGTCGGACGGTGGCCATCGTTGGGCCCAACGGCGCCGGCAAGAGCACGCTGGTCAAGCTCCTGTGCCGTTTCTACGATCCGGAAGCCGGCGCCATCCAGCTTGATGGAGTGGACATCCGCCAGCTCTCCGTCGAAGACCTCCGGCGGCAGATAACCGTCCTGTTCCAGTTTCCGATCCGCTATCACGCCACGGCCGCCGAGAATATCGCCCTGGGGGATGTCGGAGCACAGCCGAGCGAGGCACAGGTCCAGGCTGCGGCGGAGAGCGCGGGAGTCGACCAGACGATCTTGCGCCTGCCGCAGGGTTATGAGTCGTTGCTGGGTAGGTTGTTCGTAAACGGCACCGACCTCAGCGGCGGCGAGTGGCAACGATTAGCCCTGGCGAGGGCCTTTGTAAGGCAAGCGCCGATCATAATTCTGGATGAGCCCACCAGCTTCATGGACTCGTGGGCTGAGATTGAGTGGTTGGACCGGTTTCGAGAGCTGGCACGCGGATGCACCGTGCTCATAATCACGCACCGCTTCACCACTGCCAGGCGAGCCGACGAGATTCATGTGATGGACCAGGGTCGGATTGTTGAGTCGGGCAGCCACGCGGAGCTTCTAGCGCAGGACGGCCTCTATGCCCGATCATGGACCGCACAGATCAACGCGGGTACCAACCCTCCGGTTGAGGCCTCGGCACCGGAGCCGGGTATGAACGGACAGGACCCAGGCAAGACCCCAAGCGAAGCGCTGTCACAGGCCAACCATGACCTCGGGGATCGGACCGCGTTTTCCTAGCTGGGGTTGTGCTCGCGCTTTGTATTAGGCCGAAATGGCCTTCGATACGCACCTCCTGGGGCAGGTAAGCTCCCGATATCTCAGCTACCATAGACGGGACACGTGTCAGCTAGCGTGGGCACGCTGTCTCGCTGGAGCGAGGACGCCTGAGTGGAGATACGCCCCGAAGCGCAGTTTCTTATCGATTGTTGCCGCGTTCAACAGTCCGACGACTGGCCTGGTCTAGGCCAGCGCGCCTCGGCTGTTCGCTGCTGGGATCCTATGGTCACGCTGTCTGCCCAGCACGGAATTGCGACACTCGTGCTGCCTCTGGTCAAGGAACTGTCAGAGGGCGGGAGCGTACCGGACCGAGTCGTCTCCGAGGTGCGACAATTCGCATTCTTTGATGTGGCACGAGGGGTGCGGCTTCGTTCCGCCCTGCGGGAGATGCTGCCGGTTCTCCGGGATGCTGGGGCAGAGGTGATCGTGCTCAAGGGGGTGGCACTGGCGTCGTTGGTGTATAGCGATCCCAACGCCCGCCCGTCACAAGATATCGATCTTCTATGCAAGGAAGAGGATTACCCGAAGTTTCGGGACGCGCTGGCTTCCCTTCGATACGATACCGACGCCGACCTGACGCTGCCGCCTAGGCAGGCACATCACGAGAGCTACGCCGATCGCCACTTCTTCCACCCAGACGGATTTGTGCACATTGAGCTTCACGTGGACAGCATAAAGCTGGGGGTAAGGCCGAGACACTCGGATTCGATCTGGAGAAGAGCAAGGCCCATCGAGATTGAGGGCGCTCCCGCACTGGCACTTGGTCCAGAGGACCAGGTCTTGATGTTGAGTGTGCACCTCCACCGCCACGGGTTCAACAGGCTCATCTGGTTCAAGGACATCGACCTCTTGATCAGGCGATACGAAGCCGAACTCGACT
>JAPUKM010000022.1 GCA_027295645.1 Chloroflexota bacterium
CCGCCGAGAGGAGCTTGCGGAGGACTCACGGTTTACAAACAACCGCGACCGGGTGAAGCACCGTGAGGAGCTTATCCCACAGTTGGAAGAGGTGTTCGCCAGCAATCCGGCGCGGTGGTGGGCGCTGCATTTGGAGGAGGAACGGGTACCTTTCGCGTTCCTGATGGACTTTGACCAGCTACAGTACCACGCACAGATACAGGCCAACGGATTCATCACCGAGATCAATCCGGCGCACCAGGGACGTATGTACATAGGCCAGGTGCCATGGGTCTTCAGCAAGACACCTGGCGGGGTGAGAATTGGAGGAGCGGCGCAGGGAGAGCACACCAGGGAGCTCCTGGATCACGGCTTCGGAGACGGCGTTGAGCCTATTAAGGCTGGAGCCAACGGCAAGGGTGACACCAGCGCCCCACCGCTGAGCGGGTACCGGGTCATAGACGCCACGCAGGGGTACGCCGGACCCTTCGCCGGGCTCCTGCTCGCCGAAGCTGGTGCCGACGTCATCAAGATCGAGCCACCGGGCGGCGACTATGCGCGGGGCTTCGCACCTGCGGGCCCGGAGGGCGATAGCAGCCTGTTCATGGCACTGAACAGAAACAAACGGAGCGTCATGCTGGACCTGGCGAAGGAGGATGACCGGCGGCGGTATCAGGCGCTGGTGAGGACGGCGGACATCCTCCTGGAGGACTGGGGGCCCGGCATGGCCGAAGAGCGCGGCCTAGGGTACGCGGACCTGAGCGCCACACACCCGGGGCTGCTCTACTGCGCCCTGAGCGCCTACGGGGAGCAGGGCCCGCTGAAAAACTGGCCGGGGTCTGAGCTTGTCTTCCAGGCATGGAGCGAGTACTGGAAGAACCTTGGGAGCGTTGGAGAGGCTCCGCAACGGGTGGGAGCGGACATCGTGGGACTCGGGACGGGAGTGATGGCCTTCCTGGGCATCCTCGCTGGCCTGTATCAGCGGGTGCGCTCCGGCCAGGGCCAGCGGGTATCGCTGAGCATGCTGAGCACCATGATGTTCTTGCGGACCGCCCAGTGGGCCGCGACGACCAGCCCCGATGGCTGGGACGGAGATACCTACTGCAACAACCAGGTCAGCGGCCCCCGATACGGGTACATGACCAAGGACCGCCCCATCTACTTCGGTTTGCAGGGTATTACCGAGGAGCAGTGGAGTGCCATCCTTCAGGACTTGGGGATGCACGGCGAAGTCGCCAACGATCCGCGCTTCGGCAACGCCGGCCGCGATACCGTGGGCCTGGGAAGGTATACCGCCGACGTGTGGAGCATCTGGGAGAAGCACCTCCAGAGATATCCGTACCGTGAGGTGCTGGACATCCTGAACCGCCATGGCGCTTCAGCTACTGAGATGCTGTACTTGGACGGACTGCTGGAGCATCCGCAGATGCAGGCGCTCAACCTGGTTGCCCGGGACGCCGAGGGGCGGCAATACCTGAGGGCTCCATGGGTTGGTTCGTGGGAACCGGTAGCCGTGCGATCAGCTCCATCGCTGGACCAGGATAGAGAGGTGGTCGCGCAGCTACTGAGCGTGTGACACGCGGGGTTCAGACAGGCTGGCCCAGGGACTCCATGCACAGGCGCAGGGTCCTGCGAGTCAGCACCTTCGTCAGCTCTTTCCGGTACTCGGCGCTGCCACGCACGTCGCTGATGGGGTTGCAGGCCTCCACCGCCCGCTCGGCCGCCTGGCCGATCAGCTCCTCGGTGACCTCCTGCCCCTCCAGGACCCCCTCCGCCGCTGTGGCCCGCAGCGGCGTGGGCGCCACGGCGGCCAGGGCAATCCGTGCCTGCGTACAGCGGCGGGTACCCGGCTCCAGTGCAAGGAGACTACCCACGCCGACCACGGCGATATCCATCTCGTTCCTGGGAATGAACCGGAGGTAGTGGCTGCTGCTGTTGTCCGGCGGTGGTGGGACCACGGTCTCCAGGAGAATCTCGTCCGGCCCCATGACGTGCTGGCCCGGGCCCTTGAAGAACTCCTCCAGCAGCACCTCGCGACGGCCCTTCGGCCCCACGATTACCGCCGTGGCCCCGTGGCAGAGCATCGGCGGGACCGTATCAGCGGACGGCGAAGCGTTGCAGATGTTGCCGCCGATGCTGGCCCGGTTTTGAATGGCTATGGAGCCGACCAGGAGACAGGCCTCCTGAATGGCGGGATATAGCTTTTCCACCTGTGCGTATGCCGCGGTATCCGTGCAGGGAACGGCGGAGCCGATATGCAGCCCCTCGCCCGCTACGTACTCCAGGCGCATGGTCTCCGGGATCCGCTTGACATCGAGGACGACCGAGGGGGTCAGGCGGTTCTGCCGCATCTGGTCAATGAGATCGGTCCCGCCGACCAGCGGCCGCACCTCTCCATTGTCCTTGGCAAGGACCTGCAGTGCCTCGTCGAGACTTTTAGGGGCCAGATAGGTAAACGGATGCAAAGCAGACCCTCCAGTGAAGTGGTTGCATCGTATAGACGACTACTGTAGGTGTCAACCGCTCACCGTGGTCAGGGTACGGCCCTGATGAACCGTGGCCAGGTGCTCGTAGGCGCGGTCTACCGATATGACGTCGCAGTACTTGAACTGGAGGTCGAAGAGCGATGCCTTGTGGGACATCTCGATACGGTCGAAGACGCACTCCTCGATAACGGCGACCTTGAACTCGTAGCCGAGTCCGTCTATGGCGGTTGCCCGAATACATCCGCTGGTGGTGTTACCAGTGATCAGCAGGGTGTCGATCCTCTTGTTCAGCAGCATGTAGATGAGGCCCGTTTGGAAGAAGAGGCTGGCCCGCTGCTTCTCGATGAGCAGGTCACCCGGTTGCGGGGCCACCTCCGGCTGGAGCTCTGAAAGTGGGCTCAGCTCGCTGTAGGAGTAGGTGGGGTCGGTGGCGCGCGGCAGGTCATGGATGGCACGGAAGATGTGCCTGCTGTAGATCACGGGGATACCGGCCTCCCTGGCCGCGGGGATGAGTTTCTGCATGTGGCGGATGGCGTCCCAGGCGAAATTTCCACAGGCACCCGGATATCGATCAAGCTGCTCCGCGATCGGGCGATCCTCGCCCACCGCTCCACGGTTCATATCAACGACGAGGAGGGCCGAGCGCTCCCCGAATCCGGTCAGAGGCCTGGGAGGCCGAAGCTCAACAACGTTACGGTCTTGCTCTGTCAAGGCATCATCCCAAACAGCCATGATTCCTCCTTGCGCTTGAGCTCAACTCCGCATGAGTATAGCAGCAAAGATGAAGCGGTGGGTGACCTTGACGGTGTCCGCTGCGGCTCTATAATCATCAGGGTTCCT
This sequence comes from Chloroflexota bacterium, assembly GCA_027295645.1. Lineage (GTDB taxonomy): Bacteria > Chloroflexota > Dehalococcoidia > Lucifugimonadales > JAPUKM01 > JAPUKM01. The sequence continues at coordinate 3,306 of JAPUKM010000022.1, forward strand.
GGAAGCTGGACAAGGGAGGTTGGCAATGGCGCTCCACTATGACGGCGAGGATGCCAAGATCCATAAGGTGCTGATGGGCGACATCGGCAATAACGGCTACCTGCTGGTCTGTCCGGTGACCAATGAGAGCATCATCATCGACACTCCGTTTGAGCCGGAGAAGCTGTTGGCCGTGGTCAAGGACACCACCGTCAAGGCGATCCTGATCACCCACAACCACTACGACCACATCGATGGCCTGGAGACCATCCGCGCGGCCACGGGCGCGCCCGTAGGTGCCCACAGTGCGGGCGCGGAAGAGCTGCCCGGTACGCTGGATATGAGTCTCTCCGACGGCGATACGGTGACTGCGGGCACGGTGACGGTCACCGTCCTGCACACGCCGGGACACACGCCGGGGGCAATCTGCTACCTGACGGGCAGGCACCTCTTCACCGGCGACACGCTCTTCCCAGGGGGCCCCGGGGCTACCCGAACCCCGGAGGCTCTGCAGCAGAGCATACGCAGTATCACCAGTAAGCTCCTGGTGCTGCCCGAAGATACGGTGGTCTATCCAGGCCACGGCGACGATACAACCATCGGCAAGGCGCACGAAGAGTACAAGGTGTTTGCCAGCCGGTCTCACCCACCGGACCTGTGTGGCGATGTGGAGTGGCTCAGCGGCTAGCCGGGGAACGCGGGCAACCTAGGGAGACGGCTGGCTCCTGGAGGGCAGAGCGACCGTTGCGGCGCCGGGGGTAGTGGTCTCCCCACGTCCGTTCTCCACCCAGATCTCGCAGTCCACCAGGTGCTGGTCGCCCTCGCGGTACTTCCGGGTCACCTTCCCCTTGGAGGTGATGGTGTCATCCGGGACATCCATGCCCCTGTACTGACAGCTCAGCCGCTTCAAGGTGCCGTGCTCGCCTATCCAGTCGGTGATCATCTGCCCAAGGAAGGCGTTCTTCAGGGCGCCGTGGATAATGACCCCGGACAGGCCCGTGCTCTGAGCAAAAGCGGTATCGTAGTGGATCTGGTAGTAGTCGCCCGACGCGCCGGCCCACTTGACGAGTTGCTGGGTGTTGGGACGCTTCACCAGGGAGGGCAGGTCCATCCCCTCCCGCACATCCTCCCAGTACAGCGCGCTGGACATGGGCACAACTCCTTCCAAACTTGTATGCGTGCCGATCAGTAGCGGATAAAGGTGGTCCGCTGCTTGGCGGCCACCTGGCCCAACTGATTGGTGTAGGTAGTTTCGTACGACACGATCAGCATCTGCCCGATGGCCTTGGATGTGCGCTCCGTCAGGTCCATGAGCCGGGTGACGACGGTGATCCTGTCGCCGGGA
>JAPUKM010000220.1 GCA_027295645.1 Chloroflexota bacterium
ACGTAAGCTGGCGTTGGTTGCAGCGTAGGGCTGGATCGTTGCCATCAGGCCGAAACCGCCCTTCATGCCAGTCTTCCTCACAGCTTCAACCACGGAAGAGTCCTGGGTGGAATTAACGCATGAGCCCCTGGGCGTGGGCCCGGAGGCTCATGTTGACTCGTGTTCCTGGTGGAGACGGGGGGGAGTGGAACTACACCTGAAACGCAAGCTCCCTGTCCTGGTCGCGGCGTAAGGGCGGTCGACGATGAGATGGAGTCCCTGGTCGTCCCGGAGGCCTCTGCCGCAGAGGAGGCGGGATATCTGCTCGAACGGCTACCGGAGCTATGGCGTGAGGCGACACTCGAAGAGCGGCGCAGGCTCCTATTGACGATGCTGGAAGCGGTCTATGTGGACGCAAGGGACGAGCGTCGGATCGTTGCCATCAGGCCGAAACCACCTTTCATGCCGGTCTTCATGACGGCCTCGACAAGCGAAGAGTCTTGGATGGAATTAACGCATGAGCCCCCGGGCGTGGCCCCGGAGGCTCACACCGACTCGTGTTCCTGGTGGAGACGGGGGGGAGTCGAACCCCCCGTCCAAAAGACACCCCAATGAAATGTACTACAGGCTTATCCGGCGCTTTATTTCTCGCCGTTTCACCGTTCCGCCGGCGAAATAGTGATCCGGCCAGCCGATAGCTCTTTGGTCGCCATCATCGGCGTCAGGGCGGACCGCACTCCGATTACGTGGCGCCTGTTCCCCGTCCTCGGAGCGAGACGAGGGCAGACGTAGTCGCCCTTAAGCGGCTAGTGCGAGTTGTGGCTCGCCAGTTACATTCTTGCCGCCTGTTTTACGAGGCGAGACGGCACCTCGGCCTGCAATTTCACAGGGACACCCTCTGTCGAATCCGCGCGTCCCCATACCAACTCAATTATAGCAGATGAATCTCCCGCATTTTGGAAGGGCAGGGGAGTAAGGCATACCCCACTCCCCTAATTCTCTCCGCATCGGAGGTGCACTTCAAGCAGGCCCTGTGGCCCTGAGGGTGCTGGCGCTTACATGGCCTTCATCTCTCTGCGGGTAATCCAGATCCCCAGTACCAGGATCCATAGGGTGGTCAATCCAGCGAGGATCATAAACGTGGTGTCGACGGTTTGGGTCAGTCCGTCGAAGGCCAGAGGGATGCCGACGGCTGGAATCGTCACGACGCCCAGAATGATGGCGATCCATCCCAGCCACTTGGGATAAAGGGTGTTCAGGCTCAATGCGATGCCGAGCAGTATGATGGCGGTCCAATTAGCGAAGACAGCCATTGCGAAAAAGGAGGTGCCGGCCGTGTAAAGGGCCGCGCCGACGGTAAACGGTATGGCCGCTGCTGCCTGTTCACCCGCTGCCAATGTTTCCAGCCAATCTGCCGCTGCACCAGCTTGTCCAAGCGTGATGGCGAAGCTGGCGGTCCATGTTGCCGCCGCTACAATGAAGACGTAGAACCCCAAGCGTGCCCACGGCGCAGCCGCCCCGGTGGAGATTGAGCGGTATATACCTGCTATTCCTGCCAGGATCAGCCAGATACCTAGGGCAATACCCACACTAGCGATCTGGGCTAACGTGTCGTTGTCGCCCAGCTTGGTCAACACGCTTTGCACATTGTCCGGATCGCTGACACGGGGAAAGATTGCGTTGAATACCCCCGTCAGAATAGCGCCAACGATAAGCGAAACGCCTGCAATTTTCTGAAGCACATCTCCCTTGTAGGTCTCGTCTGCCATGATGCCTCCTTGTTTGTCACCATTAGGTGCAAAATATTATAAATTGCCGATATTATACACCTATGTCAAGAACGTGGAGAGAACACGCCAAAGACAGCACCCAGTGTTGAGAGAGACGTTGTAGCAGGAAGTTATACGGACAGGTATCGCAAAACGGAGTTACCTACGCCGACGGATGGCCCGTTCCATTTCCCGATCAGCATCCCGTTGGGCGATGACCTTCCGCTTGTCGTACTGCCTTCGTCCCCGTGCCAGGCCCAGCTCCACCTTGGCCACATGGCCCCTGATATAGAGTCGTAATGGCACAATGGTCAGCCCTTTTTGACCTACGCCCGCAGCCAGTCCAGCAATCTGGTCTTTATGGAGGAGGAGCTTGCGAGGACGCAGGGGGTCATGGTTGTAGATACCTCCCTGGGAGTAGGGGGCGATATGGGCATTGACCAGCCACAACTCACCGCCATCAGGCCGGGCATATGCGTCCCGAAGGTTGGTCCTTCCAGCGCGGATAGATTTGATCTCGGTTCCGGTCAGGGCAAGGCCGGCCTCCACCCGCTCCAGGATTTCGTAATCGTGCAGCGCCTTGCGGTTAACGGAGATTACCCTGGCGGGCCCATTGTTGGGCATAGTCTGGCCTACCAGCTTGCAACGATGCCTCAGCCCACCAGGGCGGGTTCGAGAATTTTATCCTGAAGTGTCTGCCTGGCCACCATGAGTTGGACGTCAAGAGCGGAGCCCAGGCCAATGCGGGGGTCCAAGGGGACGAAGATATCCGGCATCAACCCCTGGCCCTCTATGAGTTCGCCATTGGGCGTATACCAGAGCGCGTAGGTGAGATTTATGGCAGAGCCATCGCTCAATTTCCGCACAATGTTGACGCTGCCCTTGCCGAAGGTGGGGGAACCCACCAGATCGGCGCGGCCATGGTCGCGAAGGGCACCCGCGAGCACCTCGGCGGCACTGGCGCTGAAGCCGTTCACGATCGCGACCATGGGAATATCCAGAGCGGTTCCGCCCGGTTCGACGTGCGACTCAGTACGTTCTCCTTCGTTGTTCTCCTGGTAGAGCACCAGCCCACCATCCAGAAACTGGCTCGCCACGCTGACCGTCGCCTTCAGGAGACCCCCAGGGTTGGACCGAAGGTCCATGACCAGACCCAGTGCATTCTCAGAGGTGATCTCCCGTAATGCATTCTCCAACTCTTCAACGGTCTCCTCCAGAAACTCGTGGATTCGGAGGTACGCCACCCGCTCCGGCAAGAGCTCCCACGTTACAGTTGGCAAGTTGATGCGCCCCCGCGTTAATGTAATGACCTCCAGTTCGTCCTGATTCGGATGAGCCACGAGAAGGTCGATCGATGTGCCTTCGGCACCACGGACCCTGAGCACCGCCTCAGCTAGGCTGAAGCCCTCAATGGATTCACCGTCCACTGCCAGGATCACGTCACCGGTCGATAGGCCCGCCCTGTCGGCTGGCGTATCGGCGATGGGGGCCACGATGGTGAGGCGGCCTTCGATCAGGTTGACGCGAGCTCCGATACCTTCGAAAGCCGACGAATAGTCATCGGTCTGAAGAGTGTAGGCCTCAGGCGACAGGCAGAACGTATACCGACCTCCCAGTGCTTCCACCATGCCACAGATGGCGGCGGCGCTGAGCACCTTGGCATCCAGGTTGTCCTCGCCTCCATACTCCTCAGCAAGGATATCCCATACCTGCCATACAGCGCCGAGGTCAGGTGCGTCCAACTGGTACTGGTCTGGCGTGGCCAGATCTGGACCGCGTCCCAAGGCCTCTAGCATTCCCCGGATAGCACCCTCGCTCAACGTGCTCTGGACCAATCCGGCCCTGTCGACGTAGTTCTCGGAGAGGACAGTCCACGCCTCCCAGACTGTTTCCAATTGGTCTGGAACCGCTGATGGCGTTCTATTGCCTTGCAGACGCTCGCTCAAACCACAGCCGGAGGTAGCAAGCAACAGAAGCGTTGCAAAAACGCCAATCGCAGTGAGTCGCCTAGAGGAAGATCTGAGCAAGAAGAAAGCTCCTGACTTGTCCAGCCTATTCATTCTAGCACAACGACCCATAGGTGACTCACATCACCGACTAGCTGAGCATATCCGTTGACACCCTGTAGAGCCCGTTATATGATTCGAGTAGGGGGATCAACGCATGAATTGGATGAGAGGCGCTCTAAGTGATCCCAAGATACAGAGGATATCTGTGCCTCAGATAGGCGCCGATGGCGAAGCATATTTCCACGCTTCCACGTATCCAGTCCTGCCGCTGAGAGCGGCCATGCTTAGTCGCCTAAGAAGTGCTCTTTAGGGCTCGGTAGAAACGCACCGAGCCCTTTTCAATTCCAGCAGCTGAAGCTGTTGCGCAGGGGGAGATCCCGCATGCAGAAGACGGAACAGATAGAGATTCGGAGAGGCCTGAAGGATGTGTACCTGGACACCACGGAGGCCAGCTTCATCGATGGCGAGATTGGCAAGCTGCTGTACCGGGGCTACAGCATCCATGACCTGGCGGAACAGTCCACGTTTGAAGAGGTGAGCTACCTGCTGCTGTACGGTAGATTGCCCACCCGAGCGGAACTTGAGGCTTTCGATGCAGGCCTCCGGGCCGAGCGAGCCATCCCCAAAGAGGTGGTGGATATCATCGATATGGTGAAGGCGTCACACCCCATGGATGTGCTACGTACCGGGGTATCCGCCCTTTCCGCCTTTGACCCCGAGGTGCGGGACAACTCCATAGAGGCCACCATCCGCAAAGGGCTGCGGCTCACCGCTAAGGCGCCCACCATTGTTGCGACGCATGAACGCCTGCGGAAGGGCCAACGGCCGGTGGAGCCCAACCTAAACCTGAACCACGCAGGCAACTTCCTCTCCATGCTCTTTGATAAAGAGCCCTCTGAGGAGGAGGCCTACATCATGGACGTGGACTTCATTCTGCATGCCGAGCATGGGGCCAACGCCTCCGCCTTTGCCGCCCGGGTCACCGCGTCCACGCAGAGCGACCTCCACTCCGCGGTGGTGACGGGGATCGCCACCCTGAAGGGGCCCGCCCACGGGGGAGCGGCGGAGGACGTGATGAAGATGGCGGAGGAGATTGCCACGCCGGAGAACGCCGAATCCTACACCAGACAGCTCCTGGAGAGTGGCGGTCGGGTCATGGGCTTTGGTCACCGGGTGTACAAGGCCGAGGACCCAAGGGCACGGCACCTGCGGGCCCGCTCCAAGGACCTGGGGGAGAAGAAGGGCGAGCCGAAGTGGTTCCAGATCCTGAGCACCCTGTACGACGTGATGAGCCCGTACCAGGCCAAGGGCATCTACGTCAACGTGGACTTCTACGCGGGGTCCATCTACCAACTGATGGGCATCCCGGACGATCTGTTCATCTCTCTCTTTGCACTCGGCAGGATTCCCGGCTGGACTCTCCAGGTGGTGGAGCAGTTCTCCAACAACATCCTCATCCGGCCGCTGGTGCAGTACACCGGCCCCATGGACCTGGAGTACGTGCCCATCGAAAAGCGAGGGTAGACGAGCCCTTCGGTGGCCGATGGAGCAGAGGAGAGGACGCCAATACATTATGTAAAGTACCCCGTTTTATATACGGGTACTCGACATAACATTTATAGGGCGAACCACTTCCTTGCTGTACCGGGCTCCCCTATCCCACGTCATTGAGCCACTCAAGCATAGGCTGGGGCGGGCCGGGGCAGCGTATGCTCCAACATCGCGTCGATGCGCTGCAGTAGACCATCCAGGTCAATCCTCTTAGCCGCTGAGATCAGGATGCCATCGGCAATTCCGTGGGAAGCCAGGGGGTTTACACCTTTGGGATGAGATGCCTCTGCAGTGGTCAGCAGATCGATCTTATTCAGGGTAAGGACTACGGGCTTGGTCTCAAGACCCAGGTCAATGAGTGCCTGCTCCACAATCTGCACCTGCTCCGCTGCCTTGGGATGGGTCACATCCACCACATGGAGCAACAACGTGGCGTCGTGCAACTCCTCTAGAGTTGCACGAAAGGCGGCGACCAGGGTTGGGGGTAGCTTGTTGATAAAGCCGACGGTATCGGTGAACAGCACCCCCTTGCCACTGGGCAAATGACCACGTCTTGTTACCGGGTCCAGCGTAGCGAAGAGCTTTGAATCGGCTATGACCCCGGACCGCGTCAGTGCGTTGAACAGGGTGCTCTTTCCCGCATTGGTATAGCCCACTAAGGCTACTACCGGTGCCAAACGATCACGTCTATGGCCTCTGTACAGTGCACGGTGTTTCCGGACACTCTCCAGCTGGCGCTTCAGATGCTGGATTCTCCTTCTGATCAGACGCCGGTCGGTCTCAATCTGGGTTTCGCCGGGCCCTCTGGTGCCGATGCCGCCACCGAGGCGCTCCAAGTGAGACCATTGTCCGGCGAGGCGAGGGAGAAGGTATTCGTGCTGGGCCAACTCCACCTGGAGCCGCCCTTCACGGGTCACAGCCCGACGGGCAAAGATGTCCAGGATCAGCGCGGACCGGTCGATGACCTTGACACTGTCCCCCAAGGCGTTCTCCAGGTTCCGCTGCTGGGTTGGCGTCAGCTCGTCGTCCAGGACCACCGTATCGTAGGTGTTCCGGAGGTCGCGCAGCTCCTCCAGTTTGCCCTTGCCCAAATAGGTGTGTGTGGTGCGCTGCAGGTGCTGCTTCATGGAGCCCACCACATGGGCACCAGCAGTACGCGCAAGCTGTCCCAACTCCTCCAGGGCGTCCTCCAGCGACCAGAGGCCGTCGTTTTCCGTGCTGGAAGATTGCCCCTTGATATGTACTCCGGCCAGGAATACCCGCTCGGGGCGTGGCGCAGTGGGGATGGCTCTGCGAGGAATGTGCCTACCTCTTTGTACCGGGAGGTGGTATGTGCCAGCCCGCAAGGCGGGCCAATCCCTCCTCAAGGTCTTCGTCGGAGAGGGTCATGGAGAGCCGTATATAGCCCTCGCCGTAGCTACCGTATCCCGCACCGGGGGTGACAACGATATCCTTCTCGTCCAGGAGCATGGCGGCGAACTCCGATGAAGTGTACCCCTGGGGCACTCGTGCCCAGACGTACAGGCTGGCCGCGGGAGGCACTACCTGGAGCCCAATCTGGTTGAGAGCCTTGACCAGACGGTCTCTCCGTCTCTGATAGGTCCGGTTGTTCTCTTCAATGCAGTCCTGAGGCCCCGACAGCGCCTCTATAGCCGCCAGTTGGATCGCCTGGGGAATGCCGGAGTCCAGGTTCGACTTAACGCGCATAAGGGCGTTGATCATCTGCGCATTGCCGACGGCCATACCCACACGCCATCCGGTCATGTTGTAGCTCTTGGACAGGGAGTGGAACTCCACGGCCACGTCCATGGAGCCCTTGGCCTGAAGGAAGCTCACCGGCTTGTAGCCGTCGTAGGCCACCTCTGTGTAGGGGGCATCGTGGCAGACAGCGATCTGGTGCTCCCTGGCGAACTCCACCACTCGCTCAAAGTAGTCGAGGGAGGCCACCGCGGCCGTTGGGTTGTTGGGGTAGTTCAGCCACATGAGCCTGGCGCGCCGGGCAACCTCCGGAGGAATTGCGTCCAGGTTCGGCAGCCAGCCGTTCTCCTCCAACAGAGGCATGAAGTAGGAATCGCCGCCGGCAAACATGGTGCCCACAGAGTAGACGGGGTAGCCGGGGTCGGGCACCAGGGCTATATCGCCGGGGTCGATGAAGCAGAGGGCCATGTGGCCGATACCCTCCTTGGCACCTATGAGGGGGAGCACTTCCGTATCCGGGTCCAGGGTGACGCCGAACCGCTGATGGTACCAGCGGGCAATGGCACGACGGAACTCCGGAAGGCCGTCAGATTCCGGGTAACGGTGGTTGGCCGGATCACGAGAGGCCTCGATGAGGCGGTCGAGGATGTGCTGCGGGGTGGGGATGTCCGGGTCACCAATGGCGAAGGTGATGACGCGGACACCGGCGGCCCGCCTCTCGTTTATCTTGCGGCTGATCTCAACGAACAGATACGGCTGGAGCTTCTCGATGCGCTGGGCGAACTTCATTTATTCGTTCCACTCGCCTTCGTACACCTCTTCGACGGGACCCTCCATGGTCACCTGGCCGGAACCGGGCCAGGTGAGGGCGAGGACACCACCCGGCATGTGGACCTGGGTGGTATCGTCAACCAGGCCCAGCAGGTGGGCGGCCGCATGGATGGCACAGGCCCCCGTCCCAGAGGCGAGGGTGAGACCGGCGCCGCGCTCCCAGGTGCGAGCCTTCAACGCCCCCCTGCCCTCCACGTTTACGATCTGGAAGTTGACCCGCTCCGGGAAGAGCGGGTGGTGCTCCATCAATGGCCCCAGCAGGTGCAGCGGCACCTGGTCAACCGGCTCGTCGATGAAGGCGACGGCGTGGGGGTTGCCCATGGAGACGCCGGTGACCCTGAACCGCTGTCCGTCCACGTCCACAGGGTAGCCCGCCACAAGCTGGCCGAGGTCCAGCTCATCCTTGAGGGCGTCGGTGATGTTGAGGCTTCGGGCGTCCATCTGAAGCCCGTCCTCTCCCTCTGGTAAACGTATCGGAATATCGGCGGCGTGAAAGCGGGGCGCGCCCATATGGACACGGACCCGGTTGATGCGGCCGTTGCCGCTGAGCGGCATCACGTCCAGGATTCCATTGCCCGTCTCCACTCGCAGCGGCCCCACGCTGGCCGGGACGATCTCCCGCTCCAGGACGTACTTGGCGAAGCAGCGGATGCCGTTGCCGCACATCTCCGCCTCGGAGCCGTCGGGGTTGTACATACGCATGCGAATGTCGGCAACGGAGGACTGGGCAATCAGGAGCAGCCCATCAGAGCCGACGCCGAAATGGCGGTCGCAGAGGGTGCGGGCCAGGGCAGACCAGTCCCGCTCCTGCTGACGGGCGTCCAGCAGGACGTAGTCGTTGCCCGCGCCGTGCATCTTGGTGAATCTCATGGCTGCGCCCATTGTATCACGGCCGTACGTGAGCCTCTGCCAGGGTATGAGCTCTCTCCTCAGCTTCGGAGTCGGCCTGTAGCCAGTGTATCCTGACGTCCGAAGGTCGGAACCAGGCGTACTGGTGCCGGGCGTAGCGGTGAGTGGCTGTTTTTGTGTTTCGGATAGCTTCCTCCAGGGACGTATCCTCAGCTATGTAGGCAGCTAGCTCCTGGTACCCGACGCTGGACATGGCCGGCCTGTCGCGGGGGATGCCCCCATCCAGGAGGGCGCGCACCTCCTGCACCCACCCCTGCTCCATCATGCCGTCCACCCGCCGGTCGATGCGGCTGTACAGCTCCTGGCGCGGGAGGGTCAGGCCGATGATACATGCGCGGAAGGGAGCATCGCCCCTTCTACGCATTCGGGAGGCCGGCGTGCCGGTCCGCTGGTATATCTCCAGCGCCCGGACGACGCGGCGCACGTTACGGGGGTCGATACGCTCCGCCGAGCTGGGATCGACCTGGGCAAGCCGGCGGTGGAGGGCCTCCACGCCCTCGGATTCAGCTACGGTTTCAAGCTCCCGCCGAAGCTGAGGGTCCGGGGGAACGGCGGGGATCTGCCAGGCCTCCAGCAGCGCCCACAGGTACTGTCCGGTGCCGCCCACCAGCAACGGCACCCGCCCACGCTGGTGGACCCCCTGAATGGCGGTGCGGGCCAGCGCCAGGTACTCGGCCAGGCTGAACTCCCGCCGCGGGTCGGCCACGTCGATCAGGTGATGCGGCACCTGGGCTTGCTGCGAAGGCGTGGGTTTGGCCGTGCCGATGTCCATGCCCCGGTACACCTGACGGCTGTCCACGCTGACGATCTCGATGGGAAGGGTCTCGGCTAGAGCCAGGCTGAGGGCGGTTTTGCCCGCGGCGGTGGGGCCGACAATAGCGACGATTGGTGGTCTGTTCATATTCTCACCCCAGACGAACTAAGGGTGAGCTGCGAGTCTTCGCCGTGATACGCACAATCTCGGCGAACTGCTGGGCATCGAGGCTGGCCCCGCCGACCAGGGCTCCGTCGATATCGGGCTGGGAGACGAACTCGGCGACGTTGGCGGGAGTTACGCTGCCGCCGTACAGGACGGGGACCGCCTCCGCACCCTGCCGGCCGTAGCGGTCTGCCAGGAGGCGGCGAATCAGGGCACTCATGGCCTGCGCCTGCTCGCTGGTTGCCGCCAGGCCCGTGCCGATGGCCCACACCGGCTCGTCGGCCACTACCATACCATGGGGCAGACCGTCGGGAGAGGCCACGCCATCCAGGCAGGCGGAGAGGCTCTGAGATACCACCGCCTCCTCCCTGCCCTGCTGCCGCTCCTCCAGACGCTCACCCACGCACAGGATGGGACGCACGCCGACCTCCAGCGCTTTGCGCACCTTGCGGTTCACCAGCTCGTCGGTCTCGCCGAAGAGGTTGCGTCGTTCAGAGTGGCCCAGGATGACGATCTGGCACATGCCCTGGAGCATGGTCGGGGAGACCTCGCCGGTGAATGCTCCTTTATCCTCGTGGTGCATGTTCTGAGCACCCACCTTGAGTGAGGAGCCCTCCAGCGCCCTGGCCACCCGTTCCAGGGAGACGAAGGGCGGGCATAGGGCCACCTCAACGCCGGGAAGGCCGTCCAGCTCCCGCCGGAGGGAAGCGGCGAGGGCCTCCGCCTCAGTGACGGTGGTGTTCATTTTCCAGTTGCCCGCTACGAGGGGTGTCGGCAATGTGTCTCCTAATGATGGTCTGCTGTCTGTCCATCGTATCAGGTCAGGTTTTCCAGAGCCAGCCTGAGTGATTGACAGTATATGAGGCTACAACTATGATGCGTCGGTCGTTACAGGTCGTGACAATGAGATTTGGACACTTTCTTTATCACACCAACCTTGACCCGGAACGGGATACCCAGGCGATCGATGAGGCGCTGGCAGAGGCCCGGCTCGCCGAGGAGCTTGGCTATGATGCCGTCTGGTTCTCCGAGCACCACTTCACCGGTGAGGTGGCGTACGGCGACCCTCTGATCTTCGCCACCGCCGTGGCGATGCAGACCAAGCGAGTCCTCCTGGGGTTCGCCGTGGTGGAGATGGGACTCCATCACCCTGTGCGCCTCGCCATTCAGACCGCCCTGCTGGACAACCTCAGCAAGGGTCGCGTCCTGGTGGGCGTAGCCCGTGGGTCCAGCTTCAACGCCTTCGAGTATCGGGGGTTTGGCACCAGCGCCAAGGAGGCCAGGGAGCAGATTGAGGAGGCGGAGGAGCTCCTGGTAAAGGCCTGGACCACCGAAAACGTGGAGCACAACGGTAAGTTCTGGCAGGTGGCCTTTCCCGCCGTCCGTCCACGACCCTACCAGAAACCCCACCCGCCGCTATTCCGGGCGTGTGTCACCGCGGAGTCGATAGCTGCGATGGCGACCCAGGGGAGGCTTGTACTCTTCCGCAGCAGTTCCGCTGAGCAGGCACGGGAGCATATTGACCTCTACAGGAGCACGATGCTCTCGTCGGGGTTCGATGAGCAGACCGTGGAGCGGAATCTCGGCCAGTGTTGGATGTGGCGGGACGCGTACGTGGCGGAGACGGCCGAGCAGGCTCAACAGGAATTTATACCTGGCTTTGAGCGGGTGGACGCCATGCTCCGCAAGACCGTGGCGCGGTGGAGCCCGCCGGACGAGGTGGCGCCACGACCCCGGAGGCCTTTGCGAGAGATCTACGGCAGCGCCAACCCGGAGTATTCGAATATCCTCATCGGGTCGCCTAAGCAGATGAAGGACTGGATCGCGGAGCTGCGGGATGCGGGCGTGCCCAACCTGCTGCTAACCCACCGAGGAGGGGTTGTGTCGGCGGAGCAGGGCATGAACTCCATGCGCCTTCTCAGCGAAAAGGTCATGCCGTACTTCAGGTAGAGACGCCGCCTACATCACCCGGCGACGTATCCGCCATCTATGGACAGGGCGACCCCGGTGATGTACGAGGCCGCATCAGAGCAGAGCCACACGACAGCCTCGGCAACCTCCTCTGAGGTACCACCCCGCCCCATGGGGGCTCGCGCCTTGAGCCGCTTCTCAAGCTCCGGATTGCCAGCGAGCCTGGCAACGGATAATGGCGTACGAATATGGCCGGGGCATACCGCATTGACCCTAATGCCCTGCTGAGCGTAATCCAGGGCTCCTATTCTGGTCAATCCAACCACACCGTGCTTGCTGGCCCCGTATGCCCAGCTCCCTGCGAAACCGACAAGCCCACCCCCAGACGAATTGTTGACGATGGCCCCGCCACCCTGCTGGAGCATCTGAGTGATCTCGTACTTCATACACAGCCAGAGCCCCTTGAGGTTGATATTTATGGTGTCGTCCCAGGACTCCTCGGTCTGCTCGTGCATGGGGCCTCTATCTCCACCGACGCCGGCATTGTTGAATGCGTAGTCAAGCCTGCCATAGAGTTCAACGCTCTTTGTGACCATCTCCTCAACCTCAGCCGCCTGGGACACATCTGTCTTGACGAAGACCGCCTCACCACCGGCCCGGCGGACCTCTTCCACCGTCTCCTCTCCGTCAGCAACCCCACGGGCGGCTACCACCACCCTTGCCCCCTCCCTGGCAAACGCTAGGACGGCAGTGTGACCAATCCCCAAGCTGCCGCCGGTCACCAGGGCAACCTTACCTTCAAACTGTCCTGTCATTTTGACATTCCTCCAAAAACGGGACCTCTCCCCGGATAGATTGAGGTGCTATTATACCCTGGCATAACCACCGAACGAAGTGAGGATGTTGATGGTAACTATCCGCAAAGGGTACGTGGACTCGTCGGTGGGGCAGATCCACTATCGCTACGCTGGAGAGGGTGAGCCGCTGCTGCTGCTTCACCAGTCGGCCACGAGCTCTGTCGTCTATGAGCCGATCATCCAGCATCTCGCCTCCAACTACTCGACTGTGGCGATGGACACCCCAGGCTTCGGGATGTCCGACTATCCAGAGGACAAGTTCACCGTTCCGCAGTTCGCCAAGATTGTGTTGGAGTTCATGGACGCACTGTCGATCACCAGCGCCGATCTCTTTGGGCATCATACAGGGGCATCCATAGCATGTGAGGTGGCGGCAACCGCCCCAGCCAGGGTGAACAGGCTGGTCCTTGATGGGCCGCCCTGCGTTACCCTGGAGGAGGGGCGGGAACACCTCGCCAAAGTCACTCCACTGGTACTTACGAAGGACGGTAGCTACGTACAAAAGCTATGGGACTACCTCCTTCGGGAGACGCCACCGGATAAAACGCTGGACACGGAGAACCTGCACAACGAACTGGTGTGGCGGCTGAAGGCGGGGCCTCGGTATATTGAAACCTACGATGCTGTGTTCAGCTACGACATGACCAGCCGCCTACCCCTCATTGAGGCCCCAACCCTGGTCCTGGCTGCGGAAGCGGATACGGTGGTGCGCTATGTGGACAGGGCTGATAGCCTGCTCAAGAGGAGCCGAAAGCACATAGTTCCGGGTGCCACCAACTTTATGATGCTTCAGGAGCCGGAGAAGCTGGCGGGGATCATCCACGACTTTCTAGCCAGCCCTGGGGTCTAGGCAGCCCCTGAGACGCACCCATCTACTGCTGAATGAAGGCCAGCGCCTCCTGGACGAACAGGTCCGGCCTCACCGTCTCACCGGAGAAACGCAGCAGGCTAGTCCAAGAGAAAGGCTTGCACCTGTTTCGCAAACTCTTCGGGCTGCTGCGCATGGACGTACCCAGGAGAGTTTGCGATCTCTTTGAAGATGGAGCCTTTGATCCCATCCTTGGCCTTCTCGGCCGAAGGACGTACAGGGTCGCGGTCTCCGTACAGGAGCAATGTAGGGCAGTTCACCTTGGAGCCGGCCTCCACCATGTCGCATTTGGTGGTGCTCTCATGGGTGTACCGCTCCCACAGCCGGCTCCTGCGATGAATCTCTTCCTGCTTCTCCCATATCTCTCTGTCCGCTTCGGGAGCCTCATGGAGCGGCCGACCCGCAACGGTAAGGCTTGTACCGGATCCCATTGCTCTCGCCTCCTCCCACGGAATCAGCGGATACACGGGTATGTGCGAGGAGGTGGTGTCCGTATAGCGAGGCAGGAAAAACCTCTCCCAGATTTTCTTCCCCTGCTCCAGGTTCCAGTAGGGCAACCCATCCAAAACCAGCTTTTTCACTCGCTGCGGGTATTTCCCGGCTAGAAGCACCCCCAATATTGCGCCGGTGTGCTCGCCGACAACGTTGACTCGCTCCAGCCCAGAGGCGTCTATTACATCAAGCATGGCATCAGCAAAGTCATCCATAGAATACTGCTTTGGGGGAATGTCTGAACGATCATACCCGGGCATATCAACGATATAGCAGGCGAAGTGCCGGGACAGCGTATCCATGGACTCTCTCCAGGTCCAACCGCTGCCCCTCACACCATGGATAAAGAGGACCGGCTCTCCCCCACCGACCGCGTACAGGTAGACCATACCGTCTTTCCGGTAAATATGGTGCTCAGTGCCCATCAAAGGAGTAGCCATGACATCCCTCCCCAGTCTTGCCAAGAGTCGCAGTTTACCTTATGTGAGGTTACTTGGGTAGAAGCGGAATGATCAGGCCCCGTGAAACAAGGACAGGGGGCTGAAAATTCAGCCCCCTGTGTTGCTAGCTCGAACGGGTACGCCCGTAGCCTTTAGCTCGGCAGAGCGTACTCCAAACGTCCCATGCCGGTCTTCTTCGGCATCGGATCGTACGAAGCTATCTTGGACCCA
>JAPUKM010000221.1 GCA_027295645.1 Chloroflexota bacterium
CCGTGATCCTTGGGT
This sequence comes from Chloroflexota bacterium, assembly GCA_027295645.1. Classification (GTDB taxonomy): domain Bacteria; phylum Chloroflexota; class Dehalococcoidia; order Lucifugimonadales; family JAPUKM01; genus JAPUKM01. The sequence continues at coordinate 16 of JAPUKM010000221.1, forward strand.
CTGTCTTGGCAGAATTGGCTCTGCGTTCATCCGGCGACCCGGAAACCGGCCGTGGATTGGAGATGCTCATCACCGTTAGCTTCTTCTTCGCCGCACTTTCCGCCCTGGCGTTGAGCCACGCGATGGAGTTCCGTGGCAGTATAACCACGCCAGAGGACCAAGCTGCCAGGCTATCAACGCCGTGGTTCGCGGTGCTGTTCGGTGTTGTCACGACGATGGTTGCGGTGGGATGGCTGGTTGCTCTCCTTTTTTCCTTCGATGTGCTGAACCCGGTCCTGAATGTGACCTTCTTCGTCCTCGACGCTCTGCTGTTCGTCGTCTATTACGTGGTGATCGTGCCGTTAGGCTACATCGCCGTGGGTCTGCTCAGTTTGCTCTTTTCGCTCCTAGGACTGTTCGGCTCGGGGAGTAACCCGGATATCCAACTGCCCGGACCGCCGACGTTCCTGGAGGAGAACGGTGAGCAGTCCGAAGATGGCGGCACCAATCCGTGGTTCCTTCCGATGCTGCGACTTGGGCTCGCGATGCTTATCATTGTCCTGGTGGTCTACCTTCTGAGTCGGCTGAAGCTTCGCTACCGAAGGCGTAGACCTGCCGGTCAGAAGGACGCCGATGTTCATGAGATGGTAGGGTCTTGGAGAGATGTTGTTCGGGACCTGCTGCTGGGTATCGCCACGATCGTGGGTTGGCTTCGGAGTCGCATCCAGCGATCGAACCCGGCTGAACGGGCGCTGGCATCAACGAGCTCCAGCGGACCAGGCGGAGAAGCGGACGTCAAAGAACTCTACACAAGACTGCTAGTTGAGAGCAGTGCGGCCGGATTCCCGAGGAAGGTTAGTGAAACGCCGTTAGAATACCTTGCAACACTTGAGGGTTTTTTGCCTACTGAGTCCGAAGCTGTCGGGCGTTTGACCCATGACTTCAACATGGCCCTATACGGGGATATGGCCGTCCCAGCCGAGGAAGCAGCCGTACTCAACCAAATGTGGCAGGGAATATACGCCACAATACATGAACCCTCTGGCACCGACCTTGATCAGGAATAGTTAATGCTTGGCGGCGGGCCGCCGTAAAAGGGTTGACTATGGGGTGTCAACCGAGGAAACGGGCAAGCGGCCTACGGAGTCGCACGCCGTTAGAGCGCTTTCACGGCCTCTTCGATGGCCCTGGTCACTTCGGTGTAGGGTGTCCCGGGTGGAAAGGTTAGGGGCTTGCCAAAGCGGATCTCGACATCGCTTCGTCTCAGGAATGTGACGCGATTGGGCCGCCCCAATCTGTGAATGTGCAGACGCAGGGGTACTATCGGCACGTTCCCCTCCATCGCCATCAGGCCGGTGCCGCCCATGAATGGCTGCATTGGCCCCCCTATGGTCAGCCGGCCCTCCGGATAGATGAGGACGGACCAGCCTCTGTCCAGGATGGAGCCGAGGTTCTCCAGGCTTGCGCGAACGTTTCCCTCCCTGGAAAAGGGGAAGGCGTTGCCGAGAAGCGGATTGAAGACCGCCCAGACGGGGTTGCGCATTAGCTCGGCCGCGGCGGCGATCGCCAACCTGCGACGCAGCTTCGCAGGCATCGTTTTGATGATCAGGCCGTTGTCCAGGGGCAGGCAGTGGTTGGCGGCAAACAACACCGGGCTGGGTAGGTCTTTCAGATTCTCAAGTCCCTTCACCTGTAGCCGGTTGGTCAGTCTGAGCATGGGGAACACGAGAACTCGCTGAATGGCTCCTCGTATCAACCGACACCACAGACTCATGCCCCACTGCGGGAAGGTCATGCCGGCGACGGCACCGCTGTTGCTCTGAACCATCTCCCCGAGTTGCCCCACGGTGGTCCCGGAATCGATCAGCGATTCATCCAGGTAGACTCCAAGCTCATCCTCAACAGCGGCCAGGAGCGTTACCCTACCCAGCGAATCCAGATTCAAGTCCAACCCCAAGGCCTTCTCCGGCGTTACCTGCTCCAAGGGCACGGCGCAGACCTCGGCGATCAGGTGCTCCAGACCGCGTGACTCCGATGCGGAAGTCTCCTGGGATGCGGGTATGGGTGCGGGCGCGGCGGACGCATATCCCTGGATCATATCCACCACTACACCCTTCTTCACCTTGAGGGTATGTGTCCTGGGAAAGTCCTCATCAGGCCAGACAGTAGAGCCACGAATCTGCTGGTGCTCCGCAAGCTGGCGATTGGCCCAGGAGACCACATCGGATACCGCCGATGGGTCCTCAAGGAGGAGAGCGGCGTGGACATCTACGCCGGATTCCCTGGGCAATCCCACCACCACCGCATCCTTTGTCATGGGATGCTTGTTTAGGAGCGCTTCGATATCCTCGGGAAACACGTTCTCTCCACTGGGAAGCACGATCATGTCCTTCTTCCGGCCTCGCAGATGGAGAAATCCCTCATTGTCCATGAAGCCCAGGTCGCCCGTTTTGTACCAGCCGTCCTCAAATGACTCGGCAGTCTTCTCCGGCTCGTTCCAGTAACCCGGCGTGATGTTGGGCCCCCTGACCAGTATCTCTCCCTCCTCCGAGATCCGTACGTCAACGTTGGGAATGGGGCGACCGACCGAATCGAACCGAGGGTGTTTCAGGGTATGGCAGCTGATGGTTGGCGATGCCTCCGTTGCGCCGTAC
>JAPUKM010000222.1 GCA_027295645.1 Chloroflexota bacterium
CCTCGCTCTGGATACGGCCATGGAGGATGACGTCCTGTTCGCTCACCGCCACAACGGCAAGCCGCTGGAGGCGGGGCACGGCGGGCCGATGCGCCTGGTGGTGCCCAGCCGGTACGGATGGAAGAGCGCCAAGTGGGTCAAAGGGATAGAGTTCATGGCTGAGAACAGCATGGGCTTCTGGGAGCAGCTGGGCTACCACAACAACGGAGACCCATGGAACGAAGAGCGGTTCTGGGACAGATCGGCGTAGTGGCTTTACGCAGGCTACTCGGGCCGCAAGCGGACCGCCGCCAGCGTGTCCGCCAGGTCCGCGAGTGTTTTGTTGAGGCTCCTTGCCACGAGCAGGAGCTCGCGCTGCTGCTCCGTGGACTCGGACAGCCACTCGTCCTGCACACGCATCAGTCCGCGCAGGTTCACAGAGATGTCCTGGGCAAGCTCCAGAAAGGCCCCGGTTGCCTCCCCCGGTACGCCCGCCTGAACCTGGCCGGGCGACGACCCCACCGCCAGAGATGCGGCGGCGGGGTCGTCGCCCTCATCGGCCTCATTGACCCTCTCCAGGGTGTGCTGCACCGTAGTGATATCCTTGAGCGCCGTGAGTGTATCTGACGCCTCTTTCCATTGTTCAAGGTTACGTCCTTCCCGGAGAGAGGCTATTGAAAATGTGTTTCCCGCTGTCTCGGGAACTGCTTCTGCATCAATCAACACATCTAAGGTTTGGCCATTTTTCTTCGCCAAGGTATGACCTATGCTGCGAGCGGACCCAGTGCGCTGGAAAAGCGGCAGCGTGTCTGTAACGGCTCGTATACGTGATTCCTCTGTCAGGAAGTCAGTAGATTTCCGGCCCAATACCTCGTTCGCCTCATACCCCAGGGTCTCCAGCCAGCGGCGGTTGACCTTGACTATCTGGAAATCCTTATTGACGGCGTGCATCATGACCCGAGCGCTGTCAAACAGGATGTTAAACCAATCTTGGGCCAGTCCGAGCGCTCCCGCAGAGCGTTGCAGGACGGATAGTTGTCTCCTACGCATACGCAACCCTCCATTGGCATGCTTAGTGACTGGCAGGCGCCAACCTATATACCGTTGTACAGCATATTTGGCTAACGTAATCTGTATGCTATATATAGCAGAGCATCTCGCTGTTGAACAGCCGAAAGGTGCCCCTTTCGGTTCAAGATGAGGGACCGTTTGGTTCAAAAAAGCGGTCCGATAGGTTCATGGAGCTGTCCGCCGGCTGCCCACAACCTCAGGCCAGCAAATGCAGAAGAGGCCCCCCACGCAAGAGCGTGGGGGGCCTCTTCTGCTCGAATCATCGGGCCTGATACTGTGGGGAGGGACTACGCCGCCTGCGAGTCCATCCGGTCTCCAACCTTCCGCAATCCCGGGACATCGTAGGGAGTCTCATCCAGGTCCACCACGTTCCCGCACTGGAGGCATGCCCGGTACGTGCCGTAATAGTCGTTGGTGAGGTGCATGTCCCCACCACAACGTGGGCATGATTTCAAGTAGATCATTTCGCTCACCTCCTTTAAGACCCGCTCAACGATTAGTTAGATGCAAGATATCCTGTAAGGAATCAGCAGTGCCCCCACCATGCTCTTTGACCTGTGAGAGCCGAACCACCGCTATACCTGTGCTATTATTTAACGGCCAGGAGGGACTGATTGTCAGCCCCAGGCGGAGACTCGTTCATCAGACACGGATTAACTTCACGTTGGAGGCCTGACCTGAAAACGATGATGGAGCTGCTGGATATGGATGCAGCCCACGCCGAGCGCCAGAGACCGCTTGAGAGAGGGACACACTGATGGAGAACGAGGCGGAACGGCCCGAGGCGGAGGAGGAGCAGCCCGGGAAGCCGGATGCGCCCCCCACCCTCCAGGAGCGGCTGGAGGAGGCTGAGCGGGAACGGTCACAGTTCAAGGAGATGGCCCTTCGCGCCCAGGCCGACCTGGCGAACTATCGTCGCAGGGTTGAGGAGGAACGGGAGGAACATAACCGCGCTGTGGCGGGACGTTTTGTGCTGAAGCTGCTACCCGTCCTGGACGATCTCCAGCGTGCCCTGGACAGCGCCCCGTCTGATGCCAAGGAGGAGCCGTGGGTGGAGGGCATTCGGCTTATTGAGCGGGGCATTCAGTCGGTCCTGGCTTCGGAGGGGGTCTCACCGATGGATGGAGCGGAAGGACAGACGTTTGATCCGTGGGAGCAGGAGGCGGTTTTGTCAGTGGATACAGAGGACCACCAGGAGGGAACAGTGGTCAGCGTCATTCGGAAGGGGTACAGGCACCACAGCAAGGTGCTGCGCCCGGCGCAGGTCAGCGTGGCCCAGAGGAAAAACACAGAGCAGGGGTCTCAGTAAGAGGGGGAGGCCCAAACCGAGAAAGAATAGGGAGGAGTCATAATGGCAAAGGTTCTAGGGATTGATCTTGGTACTACCAACTCCTGCATGGCCGTCATGGAGGCGGGCGAACCCCGCGTGCTGGAGAGCAGCGAGGGGGGGCGTGTGACCCCATCCGTAACGGCGGTCAACGCCAGCACAGGCGAACGGTACGTGGGGCAGGCGGCCAAGCGCCAGGCGGTGACCAACCCCGATAATACGGTCTACTCCATCAAGCGGCTGATGGGACGCCGGTACACCGAGGTGGCCAAGGAGATCGAGATGGTCCCTTACAAGGTGGATAAGGCGGCCAACGGCGACGCCCGCGTGGCTATGGCGGACAAGAAACACTCTCCCCCGGAGGTCTCCGCCATGATCCTGCAGAAGATGAAGCAGGACGCGGAGGCGAAGCTGGGCGAGTCGATCAGCCAGGCCGTGATCACGGTCCCCGCCTACTTCAACGATAGCCAACGGAACGCCACCAAGGACGCGGGGAAGATTGCCGGGCTGGAGGTGCTGCGCATCATCAACGAGCCGACGGCGGCCGCCCTGGCCTATGGCATGGACAAGAAGGGTGAACAGACCTTAGCCGTCTACGACCTGGGCGGCGGGACGTTCGACGTCTCCATTCTGCAGATGGGCGAGGGGGTGTTGGAGGTCAAGGCGACCAACGGCGACACTCAACTGGGCGGCGACGATTTTGACCAGCGTGTCATCAACTGGATCGTCGAGGAGTTCAAGAGGGACCAGGGGATAGACCTGATGCAGGACCGGATGGCGCTTCAGCGGCTGAGAGAGGCCGCGGAGAAGGCGAAGATAGAGCTGTCCACCGTGATACAGACGGAGATCAACCTCCCCTTCATCACCGCGGACGCCTCCGGCCCCAAGCACCTCGCCATGACCCTCTCCCGGTCCAAGCTTGAGCAGCTGGTGGGTGACCTGATAGACCGGACCGTGGGGCCGTGCAAACAGGCGCTGAAAGACGCCAGCCTAACTGCCAGCAAGATCGATGAGGTGATCCTGGTCGGCGGCATGACCAGGATGCCGGTGGTACAGCAGAAGGTCCAGGAGCTGTTTGGCAAAGAGCCCAACAAGAGCGTCAACCCGGATGAGGTGGTGGCCATGGGCGCCGCGGTCCAGGCCGGTGTCCTGAAGGGCGAGGTGCGGGACGTCCTTCTGTTGGACGTGACGCCACTCACCCTGGGCATTGAGACGCTCGGCGGAGTCACCACGGCTCTTATTTCCCGGAACACCACTATCCCCACCTCCAAGAGCGAAGTGTTCACCACCGCGGCAGACGGGCAGACCAGCGTGGAGGTGCATGTGCTCCAGGGCGAACGGGGCATGGCGTCCGAGAACAAGGCGCTGGGGAAGTTCATCCTGGACGGTATCCTGCCCGCTCCCCGGGGGGTGCCGCAGGTGGAAGTCACCTTTGACATAGATGCCAACGGCATCTTCAACGTCTCGGCCAAGGACCGGGGGACCGGCAAGGAGCAGCGCATCACCATAACAGGGAGCTCCGGCCTCTCCAAGGATGATGTGGAGAAGCTGGTCCAGGAGGCGGAGACCCACGCCGAGGAGGACAAACGGCTCCGTGAGGAGATCGAGACGAAGAACCTGGCGGACAGCATGGCGTACAACGCAGAGAAGCTCCTCCGCGAGAACAAGGACAAGATCTCTGAAGAGCTCCAGGAGGAGATCAACACCAAGGTCACCACCCTCCGTGCCGCCATCCAGGAGCAGGATACCGGCACAATCTCTGCGGCCATGACCGACCTCCAGACCACGGTTCAGAAGGTGGGCGAGGCCGTCTACAGCCAGGCGGACCAGGAGGCTCCCACGGACGAGGAGGGCCAGGGCCCCGAGCAGTCTGAGGATGAGGAGAAGCCGCCCGAGGACACGGTGGAGGGGGAGTTTCGGGAGGTGTAGCTCCCACCCGCGGCCCAAGCTACAGGCCGTGGAAGGGAAAAACGCGCCGCTTGACCTCCGCCACGGACATCTCTG
>JAPUKM010000223.1 GCA_027295645.1 Chloroflexota bacterium
GGCAGCTGCCATGAACGCTTCTGCCTGCAATATGGCTTCAAGTATAGACCACTGGAGCCCATGGCGCTAGTGAAAAAACCCACGAAGTTGGACCTTCGGAGGGAGACTGTAACAAGGTCAAGACACCAAGTCAAGAGTTAAGACACTAAGAACGCGGTAGTCTGTAGTATCATATGCACGAGCCTCCAGCAAAGGATACAGGTATCATCCCCGTGCGCAGTTCGCCTGTAAGCAGCCCCTCAGGCGGCTCGAGCCGTGCCCACCGCCTGCTCATCATGGCGTCGGCGGCGGTGGCGTGGTGGAAGCTCCGCGACGCTCGCCGGGTGCTCATCCCGCTGACCGCAGCCGTGCCGCTGGTGGGTCTGGCAGCCTGGCTGGGACGCAACGCCGTCCTCTCCGAGCTGGCGCCCACCACGGTCACGCTCCACCTGGCCACCGCCCAGGTGATCTTCGCGATGCTGCTCCTAGCATGGGTATGGTCGCGGCCCGCCCAGGCGGACGACGCCGAGAGCTCGGGCAGCGGAAGCGTCGGGGATGGCCGGTGGTTCCGTTTCTGGACGCTTGCCGCAGCGGCAGCCACCATGGTTGTCCTGCTATCGGGCTCCTACGCCGTGGGCAGAGGGGCCGGCACCATCTGTCCGTCCTGGCCCCTGTGCGATAGCGGGCTCATCCCTAACGTTAGCCTGGGATGGGTCCACATGGCCCACCGCGGCCTCGCCGGTGCCGCCGCTGTTTTGGTCGCATGGGTGGCGCATGTGGGCTGGAGACGTCGCCGTAGTTCCCCTGCCATGGGGAAAATCAGCCTCCTGGCGGTCGGCCTTCTGGTCGTTCAGATGGCGGCAGGGGCCGCCAACCCATGGTTCGATTTCGTGCCGGCGGTCCGGGCCATCCACCTGAGCCTGGCGACGGCCCTCTGGGGAAGCCTGGTGGTGATGGCCGCGCTCTCCTGGCAACCCGCGCTGGAGGGCTCCTCAACCGCCGTCTCCACATCCTGGCGGGTGATCCGGGACTACGTTGCCCTGATGAAGCCCGTCATCATATCGCTGCTGCTGATCACCGCCCTGGGAGGGATGTTCCTGGCAACGGAGGGTGTCCCTTCCCTCTCGCTGGCCCTGCTGGTGCTGTCGGGCGGCACCCTGGCGGCCGGCGGCGCCCAGGCCCTGAACCACTACCTGGAGCGGGACATCGACCGGCTGATGAGTCGAACACGGCACCGGCCCGTCGCCGACGAGCGGGTCAGGCCGGGGAGCGCGCTGCTCTTCGGCATCCTCCTCAACATCGCCGGTTTCGTGCTCCTGGCCGGCTGGGTCAACCTCCTGAGCGCGCTGCTCACCCTGAGCGCCACCCTCTTCTACGTGCTCGTCTACACCGGCTTGCTGAAGCGCTCCACTCCGCAGAACATCGTCATCGGCGGAGCGGCGGGAGCGGTGCCCCCCATGGTCGGGTGGACGGCCGTGACCGGGAGCCTCGAACTGCCCGCCATCTACCTGTTCGCCATCATCTTCTTCTGGACGCCGCCCCACTTCTGGGCGCTGGCCCTTCTCATCAAGCGGGACTACGCCCGCGCCAACGTGCCGATGCTCCCGGTCGTCAGCGGCGAGGCCGCGACCGCGCGGGGGATCATGCTCCACCTCATTATCCTGGTAACGCTCACGGTCCTCTTCTTCACCATTGAGACCGTCGGACTTATCTACCTCACCGGAGCCGTGGCCCTCGGCGCTCCCTTCCTGGTCATGGCGTGGCGGCTCTTGCGGTCTGGCGGCATGCGGGGCGCCCGACCGCTCTATCTCTACTCACTGGCCTATTTGGCCGGCATCTTCGCTCTGGTGATGGTGGACAGCACCATCCGGTTGTGACAATGATGCGGCTGCTCCCTTCGCCCTCCATCCTTGCAGGGGTTGCCACGGCACTCCTCCTGGCCACGGCCTGCTCTCAGGCCACCTCTCAGGCCGCCTCGTTCGAGGGTACGGAGCTGGACCCCGTCAGGGCGGCGACCGGCTTTCAACTCCATGACCAGTTCGAGAACAGGCTTAGCCTCAGCGACCTGGCGGGGAAGGTGGTAATCCTGACCTTCCTCTACACCAACTGCCCGGACATCTGCCCCGTCATCACGGAGACGCTCAAACGAGCGCACACGCAGCTCGGCGACGACGCCGATGACGTGCGACTCGTGGCGGGGTCGGTGGACCCCGAGCGGGACACGGTGGAGCAGGCGCATCGCTACTCCGAGCGTAGCGGTATGCTCGACAGGTGGGCCTTTCTTGTGGGCACCGAGGATGAGCTGACTCCCATCTGGTCCGCCTACTATATAGCCGCCCAGCGGCAGGGGATCGAGGAGGGTGGCGGAGCGTTGGACCGCCTGGACGACGAGGCCGACTCCCATACCGATGCGGACATTGCGGAGCTCGCCTATCTGGTCACCCACTCATCCGCGGCGTACCTTATCGACCGCCAGGGCCGCCTTCGAGTCCTATTCACGGAGCTGTCGCTGGACCCGGAGCCGCTGCTCCACGACATCCGTCTCCTGCTTTGAGGGTTTTTAGACCATGTCCACCGTATCCGACATAGCGGACATCCTGACACGCCGGGGGCTGACCATCGCCGTGGCCGAGGCCTGCACCGCGGGCCGCCTGGGGCACCTCCTCACCGGCGTTCCGGGAAGCTCGGCCTACTTCCACGGCGGCGTCCTGGCGTACGCCCAGTCGGTCAAGAGCGACGTGCTGGGCGTGGCCCCGGAACTGCTGGAGGCGGAGGGGTCGGTAAGCGAGGTGACGGCGCTGGCGATGGCCCAGCGGGTCCGGGAGCTATGTAGCACGGCGATAGGCCTGTCCACCACCGGGATCGCCGGGCCTGCGGGCGGGACGGACACCAAGCCCGTCGGTCTGTTCTACATCGGGCTCTCCACCGAGGGCTACCAGGCCTGCCGCCGACACCTGTTCTCCGGTGGCGACAGAGAGGCCAACCGCGAGCGGGCCTCCCAGGCGGCCCTGGCGCTGCTCAGTGAGTACCTCATTCAGC
>JAPUKM010000224.1 GCA_027295645.1 Chloroflexota bacterium
AGGCCCGACGGTGGCGTTCATCGCGGGGTACCTCTCCCACCTGATCGCAGACGAGACGTGGATCGTCCGTATGTACCGCCCCTATTTTGGAGACGCCGGCGTCTTCGGCGACGATGTCGAGGGCAATATCATGGACCGTACCCTCCAGCTGGAGCTGGACCTGCGTGCCGCTCGGGCGGGCCGTGGCCTGTTCGACGTCAGGGAGCATTTAGCCGATGCCGCCTCAGAGGTGGAGGTGGACTTCATGCCCCAGGAGACCCTGGTCCAGTGGCAGGAATGGCTCATCAACCGGTCAGAGGTCCAGTTTTCCTGGGAACGGCTCCGGTTCATGGTGCAACGGCAGTACCCGGATGTAGGTGAGGACGGCAGTATCATGCGGCGCGTGGACCGGTTCATCAGCTCGCTTCCCCAGGGGCTGGAGCAGATATTCGCACGGGTGCCCAGCCAGGACCTGGAGGCGTACAGGGAGGGTACTATTCGAGAGTGGGTCCGCGTGACGGGGGAGTACCTCTCGTGAGGTACCTCCGGGGGATAGAGGAGGCCAGGAGCTTCGTCCGGGAACGAGGCGACTTCGCCACGTCCGCGGAGGTGCCTCAGGAGGTCGCTCAGCGCATCAAGGCCATCGTGGGCCGGGCGATGTCGCCCGCCGAGCTTGTGGGCTACATCATCCAAGAGGTACGCTTGCGGGGCGACGAGGCGGTGCGCGACTTTTCTCTCCGCATTGACGGAGTGAAGCTGGAAGCGTTGGAGGTCTCCCAGGCAGACCTCCGGGTGGCAAGAGAGGCAGCGCCAAGGGAGCTTGTTACCGCCCTGGAGTTTGCCGCCCAGCGCGTGCGTGAGTTCGCCGTCGCTGCTCTACCCAAGAGCTGGCACGACTCCGACACCGGGCTGGGCGAGATGGTAGTCCCTATCGAGCGGGTGGGCCTCTACGTGCCCGGAGGCACGGCGGCCTACCCCTCCACTGTGATCATGACCGCCGTAACCGCCAGGGCCGCCGGAGTCCGGGATCTGCTCATGTGCACTCCGCCCCGCAAGGAAGGCGGAGTATTGCCAGCTATCGCCGCCGCGGCACATATCGCCGGGGTGGACCGCGTGTTCAGCATCGGTGGTGCCCAGGCCATCGCAGCCATGGCATTCGGCACGGCCTCCGTGCCACGGGTTGACAAGGTGTGCGGCCCGGGCAACATATTCGTCACACTGGCCAAGCAGCAGCTGTACGGCCAGGTCGGCATCGACGGCCTCTACGGGCCTACGGAGACGGTCGCCGTGGCCGACGACTCCACCGACCCTCGCCTGTGCGCCGCCGACCTGCTCGCCCAGGCGGAGCACGACCTGCTGGCCACTCCCATACTCGTTACAACGTCGGAACGGCTGAGCCGGCGTGTGGACAAGGAGATGCAACGGCAGTTGCCGAGCCTGGAGCGGAGGGAGATCGTCACAGCATCACTGGAAAGGCAGGGCACCACGATCTTGGTGCGGGACATGGAGGAGGCCATTGAGGTGGCCAACCTCATTGCGCCGGAGCACCTGTGCCTGATGGTCCAGGAGCCGTGGAGATGGCTGGACAGGGTCCGAAACGCCGGGACGGTGTTTGTCGGCGAGGGCACGCCCGAGGCCACCGGCGACTACGTTGCCGGCCCCAGCCACACCATTCCTACCCAGGGCACGGCGCGGTTCTCGTCGTACCTTGGTGTCGACCAGTTTCTCAAGAAGGTCCCGGTAGTGGCGCTGGCTCCGGATGTGGTCCAGCAGCTGGCACTGGCCGCTATGACCATTGCCCGTGCCGAGGGGCTCACCGGCCACGCCCGTGCCATAGAGCTGCGCACGAACACCACGGGCCAGGAGAACGCAGACGAGGCGGCGTCCTGAAGAGCGTGTCATATCGAATGCCGTCATGACTAAGCCCACCGACATCCGCAAACTGATGCGGCCCCATCTGCTGGACATGCAGCCCTACGAAGGCGTCGAGCCCCCGGAGGTTCTCGCCCAGCGGGCGGGTATTCCCGCCGACCGCATCGTCAAGCTGAACGCCAACGAAAACCCGTACGGTCCATCGCCCAAGGTGGCGGATGCGCTGGCGCACTATACGGCGTACCCCATCTACCCCGATCCCGAGCAGCGCCGGGTGCGTGAGGCCATCGCAGAGTATGCCGACACCACACCCGACAGGGTCGTGGCCGGCGTGGGCAGCGACGAGCTCATTGATCTGCTGATGCGCCTGTTCCTTGAGCCGGGCGATGGTGTGGTCCAGTGCACACCCACATTCGGCATGTACGCGAGCTTCGCCCAGGTCTGTGGGGCCAAGCTCATCTCGGTGCCCAGAGACGAACTTTTCGACATCGATGTAGCGGGCATCCGCGAAGCGGCGAACCAGGGGGCGAAGATGGTGTTCATCCCCTCGCCCAACAATCCCACCGGCAACCTGGTCAGCGAAGCCGATGTCCACGAACTCCTGGACACCGGCATGGTGGTGGTGGTGGATGAGGCCTACTACGAGTTCGCCGGCTCCACCGTGGCGTCGCTGGTATCCGCCTACTCCAACCTGGTGGTGCTGCGGACCTTCAGCTAGTGGGCCGGCCTGGCCAGCCTCCGTCTGGGCTATGGCATCATGGACCCGGTGGTGGCCGAGCGGCTGATGACCATCAAGCCGCCGTACAACATCACCGTCGCATCGGAACTGGCCCTCTTCGCCTCCCTGGAGGACAGCGATCTGCTGTTTTCGAGAGCCAGGGCCCTGGTGGAGGCTAGAGAGGAGCTGTCCCAACGCCTGGCCGAATTCAAGGAGCTGACCCCCTGGCCCTCCAGCGCCAACTTTATTCTCTGTCGCGGCCCCCAGGGCAGAGGTAGCTGGCTGTATGATGAGCTGGCGAGGCGCGGCGTGTTCGTGCGCTACTACAGCACTCCGCCTATTGAGGACTTCCTCCGAATAAGCGTGGGACTTCCGGAGCAAAACGAGGCCCTGGTCACAGCGTTGCGCGAAATCCTTTCGTAGCTATTGAATGCTATGGTAAAGTATTGAAGCTATGACACAAAAGCGGACGCCCCGTAGAAAAGACAGGAGACCCCCTAGAGGGTACGTTTCCCTGGCCCGCCGTGCCGGCGAACTTGGGATGACCGTTGCCTCTCTGCGGCGGTACGTCAACCTTGGCGGCGTCAACGGCCAGTCGGTAAAGGTGGGGAACCGCATCTACGTTGCGCCGGACCTTGCCCCGACACCGGCCAGGCGCCGCGGGGGCGCGGCAGTGGCCGGGCGTAGGGCGTCTCTGACCCGGGAGACCGGCGAGACCCGGGTCTCCGTTGAGGTTGCGCTGGACGGTCGAGGGCGGTACCGCGTCCGCACGGGGAACGCCATGCTGGACCACCTGCTCCAGCAGCTTGCCCGGCATGGACTCCTGGACCTGACCGTGGAGGCCCAGGGCGACGCCGTCCCTGATGCCCACCACCTGGTTGAGGATGTCGCCATCACCCTTGGCCGAGCCTTGCGCCAGGCGGTCGGAGAGGGTCGCGGGATTCGGCGCATGGGCCATGCCACAGTTCCCCTGGACGAGGCGCTGGCCCAGGTGACCGTCGACATCGGGGGCAGGGGCTACGCCGTCGTGGAGACGGGGCTGGAGAATCGGACACTTGGGGACCTGGGTGGCGACCTGGTGGGCCATTTCCTGGAGCGGCTGGCTTTGGAGGGGGGCATGAACCTCCACTGCAGAGTCCTGGCCGACGGGGACCCCCACCACGTGGCTGAAGCTCTGTTCAAGGCCCTGGCGCGTGCTCTGCGGATAGCGGTGGAGCTTGACCCAAGAGCGGCGGGAGAGGTGCCCAGCACCAAGGGCACGATATCGTAGTAGGGCGGGTGAGATCAGGGACTCACGCCTCTTCCAGCTCGAACCTGTACTCCTCGATCACCGGGTTCGCCAGGAGCTTGTCGCACATCTCCTCCACCTGCGCCTCCGCCCGCTTACGGTCCGACTCCGCGACTTTGATCTGAATGTATTTCCCCGCTCGTACGTCTGACACCGTGGAGAACCCCAGACTCTTGAGCCCGCCGAGCACGGTACGTCCCTGCGGGTCGTTCACCGTGGACTTGAGCGTCACGTATATCTTGGCCAGGAACATCACGACCTTCCGCTACCCGCAGGGCACTCGCTCTGGGCCCTTTCTAATGTAGGCGTCCACAAACTGTTGCAGCCGCTCTTCGTCGTAGGAATCCATCGTGTCGCGCACACCCCAGGCGGTGACCGCTACGGTGAATTGCATGTCTGGGTACGGTGCAACGACCAGGAAGCAGGGGAAGTCGCTCTGTTGCTGTGCGAACCTCCGTAGCTGGGTTATCAGATTCTGGTCTTCAGTGTTGTACTGGATCATAATGCCGCTATGCTCCAGGTTGTGCACCTGCCGTTCATTGGGTAACGGCTCTGATTTTATACCCCAGGGAGCGGGAGTTGTACTGGATACACCCCAATGAGGCCCCGAGGTTGGGGGGGCGCTGTTGTACCCGGTGAAGGTCTGGCCGTCTGCGATGTGAGGGCCGCCCAGGTCTGAAAATTTCTCCCCCGGTCCGCTGGAGCAGGAAGCCAGCGCAACCGCAAGGACCGCCATTCCAACCGTGCCAAGTATGCGTGCTCTCATCGAATCTCCTTAACCCTCCTGTAAGACGCACGGCGGAGTCTGGGGCCCAGCGCCGCGGTACGTATCTATGAACTGTTGAATCCGCTCCCCGTCGACCTCTTCCATAGTCTCGACGGCACCCCAGGCGGTCATCGCCACGGTGGACTCTATAGCGGCGTACGGAGCGACTATAAGATAGCAGGGGTATTGGCCCTGCCGCTCGACAACCTCCACGAGCGTACCGATGGTCTCCTGGTCTTCGGTGTTGTACTGAAGCAGGACGCCACCCTCCATCAGGTTCCGCACCTGCCGCTCGTCGCGGATGTCCTCGGTATGGATTCCCCACTCCGCTCCCGTCGGCCAGGAGGGCCCGAATGTCGGCGGACTGGTGGAATAGCCGAAGTAGTCCGTCCCCTCCGCAAGCACCTGGAAGGGATCCTCATCGATGCTTCCGCTGCGGCCCGTGCCGGTGAACGAGGGGATAAAGAGAGAGATGATGATCAGCGCACCGATGAACCCAGATACAAGCAAATACGTGGCGCGCCGGGCTCGCTTCCGCGTCTGGTGCCTTGCCCGTCGCCCTGCGCGTGCGACGGAGCGTCGTGAACCCTGCCTCTTACTGCTCTCTTGCTGTGCCAAATCGCTCCTCGTCTA
>JAPUKM010000225.1 GCA_027295645.1 Chloroflexota bacterium
CCGGAAAACGATTCGGGGGACTCTCATGATCGGTCAGGTTGCGTACCTCCGAAAGCGGTCTCCGCTGTGTCCGGCCGAACCGCCTTGTCGAGTTCCATCTGTGCCAAGAACCAGACGATCGGGCTAAGGGAAATCCACAAGAGAAAAGTCAGGATGACGTGATACTTTTCATCGGTGAAATCGGAGAGTTCAGACGCATAGTGCCACCAAGCGATGAGGGACACCAAGCGTATCAGTGAAAGCACCGTGTACAGCCCCGCACCTTCATCCTTCCGGTTTCGCGATGTGAAGCTCCTTCAGCGTCACGTGGTACCGGTAGATGGCGTAGATGCCAAGTGACGATTACCAGGAGGATCTGCATGACCACATTCCGGTCCTCGATATGGTCCTTAATTCGCAATCACGCTTGACCCTGAGGAAAGTGTAGCGGTTACATTAGTCGATATCGGCCTTCCTCCGTCCCACGGCGAAGAATAGGCCCAGAACAGAGCCGAAGGTCAGCTGCGGGTTTGGGGCTTCTGAGCAAGGGATCAGCACCTAGATTCGGCCAGCCACCTTCCACATCCCGGGCTGGACCCAAGGAGGTGGTCGCTGGAAACGAGCCTTGGGGTTCATGCTTAGGAGGGTGGAGCGGGTATCCGAGCGCGCCTGCCCAGGTCACAGTGCTAGCGCTACCATGACGATGCTGACTGCCACCACCAGGAGCGCTGCTCGGCCCAGACGTCTCCGCATTATGAGGGATGCCGCCCACACCCCGACAACAGCTCCAGACGCACCAAAGAGGGCGTCAGAAGCTTCGACTCCCCTCTCCGGGAGTAGTACCTGAGCGGACTCTAGACTAAGGCCTATGGCGATCGAGAGGGTAATAGCCATTGCTGCCGTGTAGGGCCGGAGTGAGGAACAGGTGCCCACGGCCCCCGCAGTAGAGTAGACCAAGGCTCCCATCACCAGGAACGGTAGGTAGTGCCCCAGGGATTCAATGGTGTTTGAATGGAACGTCGTCATCTCGGGAAGCGCAGGGATGGCTCCCATCAGATAAACCAAGAAACCGGCCCACAAGAGGGTGCCGGCCAGGGTCAACCGCCAAGCCTTGGAGTCCAAAGCGGCTCCGACTGTTCCCTCGTCCCTACGACTTGCAGATATCATGCACCGTTCCAGTACGGCAGCGTTAGCTTATTGGATGCCGTAAGCTTACCGTAGATGTTGGGCCTCTGCGTGTAAAGGCTCTAAGGTCACTGAGTCTGCAGGAAATTAGTGCAAAACCTCTATTATTAGTCTAGAGGTCCAACACGCCGTGCCTACGAGAGGATCAGGCTCTTTTGCCTCTTCTGCGCCTACCGTTTCTCGCCTTGCGCTTTTCTACCAAGAAATACACCTCATCGCCGACTCTTTTGATAAAGAGATTCTTCCCGGCCTGTCTGGCAGCAGCACCTATCCTCCGCCTGATGGTCGAAACAGGCTCACCGTCACCTGGTATTAGCCTCCCCGCCTGAGTCGCAGTGATGACATCTACTCTGATCCTTTGGAGAAGACCGGCCGTCACGCTATCAGGTGTGGTGGCGTTGGCGCTCGCTAGCTGCCTTATCGGGATCTGGAAACGGAATGAGCCAGGGCGTGGTTTTCGCCCAGGGATCGGTAGACGACACACGGGTCTATTCTAAGGTAGCAGATGCCGGGGAGTTGGGCTTGTTATCCGTCAGCCACGCCGCTATGGGCACGCCGCCATCGTCGCTGGCGCCTGCTCGGCAGCAGGGCGGCTGTACCACGGTGCCGGCCCGCCTGGCCGGTTGGTGGCTGGGAGATGGCAATCCGAACGACACCGTGGGTGGAAAGCACGGGATCCCCGAGAATGGTGCGACCTACGCCGGGGGCATCGTCGGGAGGCTTTCTCTCTCGACGGTGTGGACGATTTCCACTCCATTGAACATCGACCAGTCCGATACTTCTCCAGGGCTCACCATGGCTGCCTAGGCCTTCCCTGCCAGCACCAGTGGCGGCGACCATTACGTCATCAGCACCGACAACGGCGGCTTCGACTGGTCCCTGCTCAGGCAGGGCGAAACCTGGCGGGTCTTCACCGGAGAGACTGTCAGAAGCACTGGCTTCAAGGTGGACCCGGGCCGGTCGCAGCACGTGGCCGCCACCTTCATGCCATCTAGCAGTCGCGAAACACCTGGTTGGCAAGGCAAGCCTAGAGAACGCGGTCGGGAAACTAACCGAAAGACGGGCCGCCGTGCTGCCCGTGATTGCTGTCGTGTCGGCGGCGGCGGTGTTCTTCGCGCTGAAGCTGGAGGAGTAACGGAGTTCTTCGATTCCAAATCCGACTTCGTCATCAGTCTGGACAAGGTGGACGAACACGCCGCAACAGCCGCGGGCGAGCCGGCAGTGATGTACGTCGAGGGAGAGCCTGCCTCTCGTCAGTCACTTCGGGCGCTCCGCGTCCTCCACGAAAGGCGCCCGTACAGCGTCGATGCTGCCCATAGTCCAGTCCCGCGGTCGTAAGATACGCTCGCGTGCCCCATTCCTCCGACGGGGCACCCCCGCGGGTGGAGGGCGGATAGCAGCAGGGTGGGAGGATGTCAACTAACGCCTGAACGCTTATCTCAGAAGCGATGCAGGGCACATGAACTTGCCGAATGGCCAGAAAGGGCCACTAGAACTGTATCTTGACCACCCCCCGACGGACCGGCGCCACTGTCCCGCGCGGTGGGGGAATCCGAGGATGAGACCCTGGTATGCCTACCGTGCACGACGCCTACCTGGTACCCTCGATCTCTCTCGTGAGAGACACAGTCAACAGGAGTGCATCGCGATGGACATCGATCTTCACGAGGCCGCAGCCCGCCTAGGCGTCAGTGAGAATGCCGTGCGTGTAACGATGACACGCCGACGACGTCGACGCTCCGGCCGCCATCATGGGAGAATTCGGACTGGTGGTGTGGGCTGGCAGATGACAGGAAGCAGGCGGTGGGATGCGCTAGTTCTCTTGGCTATTGGGGCGTTGGCCGCCGCCGGTGGCGTTGGTGTCGGGATGTTCACGTATGCTGTATGGCCATGATTGAGGGGATGAAAAGTCCAGTTGCGCACGAGAGCTAGCCCCGCTAGCCCTGGAGGCCCGATCTGCTGAGAGTGCTGGCAACTTCAACTGTCCATGCCCATCGCGATGTCCACGTCCTATGGGGAGGTTTCGTCGTGCAGAGAGACTTGCTAGCTGCCGCGCAAGAAGCTATGAGAACGATGGAGGAGTTGAAACAGGCTCGGCAGGAATCTGACGGGGTTAGAAGTCAATTCACGGTG
>JAPUKM010000226.1 GCA_027295645.1 Chloroflexota bacterium
GAGGTTCTGGAGTTGCTCCAACAATACGGTGACGACGCCAAGGTATTGGCTGGGGGTCAAAGCTTGATGCCGATGATGAACATGCGATTAGTGCGGCCCAAGGTGGTGATCGACATCAATCGGGTGCCCGATCTGGACCACATCTCTCTCACTGCCCATGCCGGGCTGAATCTGGGGTTTCTGCTGGGTCTGGCCAGGAAAATCGCCGAGGTCCGCGTTGCTCAACAGATGCAGCACTGGAGTTGTGCTTCATCCTGTTGAGCAACGCGGTTGTGAGAGCCAATTAGATGTTCGTTGGCGGCAGTATTTGGCGTGGGCCCATAGCCGGAGCGCTACGAGTTCACGATTCAGGCAGTTCGTAGCTGGCCAGCAAGTTGTCTACCATACCGGTTGCGGTTTGCCAATCGTAGTTTTGGAAGGAGCGGCCGTGCGTGACGTATGCGCCGCCAGCGTAGAACATCTCGTACTGTGCTTGTCGCGAGCCGAACTCGGAGCCGACCGCGTCCCAGGCCAACTTGAACAGCTTGACTTTCTCGGTCGAGTCGACCACCGGAGAGCGTTGGGTCTTGTCGATATACGATGCGGTCTCGGGGTTACCGAAGTCAGCCACCGACGGCGGCATCATTATCATGTTGGCCCCGGATAGGTCACGTATCGCGTGTACCATTTCGGGATAAAACTGCTGGGTAAGGACCTGCGTTGCGTAGAGCAGCCGCCTGTCCGGTACGAAGTAGAGGCCGTACCACTGGCCCCCTGCTTCCATTCCCTTGACCATGCCTTCCACCATGGCGGTGTTGGCAGCTAATAATCCCAGTTTGCCGGCCACATCGGGTATCGAGATGATTCCGCTGACCTCGGCGATTTTCCTGGCCAGACCCAGCAGAAACCGCAGCTTGACCATCAAGCGAATCTGCGCCTGGTAATTCTGGTACATGTGCGTGGGCGCATCCTGGAATTGGGCCCGGCACAGCTCCGTGTCGCGGCAAACGAAAACGCGCTCCCAGGGGACCTTCACCTCGTCGAAGTAAATGACCGCGTCGTTCTCGTCCAGATGGGAAGAGAGAGGATTATCAAACTGGGAGACCGCCGTGGCTTCGTAGGATTTGCGTGGGAGGATTTTCAGGCCCTTGGAGGCCAGAGGAATGGCGACGGAGAAAGCGTACTTCTCCTCTCCCGGCCGAAGGGGACTCCCGGTGGTTACCAGTAGCTCGTCGGCCAAAATCGCACTGGTCCCCAACATTTTGGCGCCCTTGATGGTGATCCCCTGGCTGTCCTCGTCGCAAATGGCGGCCACCAGGAACTCGTCCTCCTGCTGGGAAACACTCTTGGAATGGTCGGCCCGAGGGTTGGCGATCACATAGGTGAGAAACAGATCACGGTCCCTGGCATAGGCGTAGTAGTCCAACAACGCCTTGGCTCGCTCCTCGCTCCGGCTCCGGAACAGGTCGATTCCCATGACCATGCCGCCCAAACAAGAGCCCACGTGGTCGGGTGAGCGGCCCAGAAAGCCATAGGTCAGCTCGGCCCAAGCCGTTATAGCCTCCCGGCGCCGCACCAGCTCCCCATAGGAGCCGGGGAGCTGCCAGTAACGGCTGACCCGGTTCCGGCTGGTTGGCGACTCGAATGTCATCAGCTCCAGGTTTTCAGGCTCCGCCTGAAAGTCGTAGAGCCGGGCAACCGTGCGTACCGCGTTGCGGAACGCAGGGTGATCGACGCCATCCGTGATGACCTGACCGTCCAGGTACACGGTCCGCCCATCGCGGATGCTTTCGATATAGTCCCTACCCGTTCGGATCATGAGGATCCTTGCCGGGTTATGCTCGCCGTATCCCGAGTGCACCCTTTACTGAAATATGACGAATGAGACTGATGTACTACACCGAGGATGGTTTCGCAGTGGGGGCAAATCACCATTTGCTAGCTCCTCTATTCCTTCTAGGTAACGTGTACACCAGCATGCCGTGCTGCGAACTATAAGACGGTAATTCGAGCGGGTCAATCGTTTCCGACGGCATATGACCCCACTTCGCGTCGCAACCCATTTGGAGTTGAAGCCATTGATAAGGCAGAAGCTGTATCGGAGGAAGAAGATCGGTCTCCCAAGAGTGGGGTTAAGAAGACGAACAGGGAAACTGGGGGTCACATCCAGCTCACTCCAATTAAAAAGTAGGGCATCAGACTTAGTTGTCTCGGCGGCAAAACGGCAACTACCGTGCGTTCGAATTCCTCGTAGGTCAGCCTCCATAGGTCAGATCCATAGTCGATTAATTGGGCCAACGCGCGGCGAAAATCAGAATTTTGTTGACCTGTTTTGAATTCGATTATCAACAGCTCCCCAGTCGCAGTTACACAAACCAGGCCGACGTTCTATTCCCCATTATGGCAATCGAGCGCCGCCGACAACTCATTGAACGGTTATTGGATGAAGCTGATGAGGCGGTCACCAACGAGGATTGGTCTACAGTCGCTCGCCGGTTCGGTGTTAGTCGTTGGTGGATCCACAAATGGGTTTACCCGAAACTAGGCAGAAATCTTAACATGCTCACCAAGCAGAGACCTTGAGGTTACGGTCCACACAGGGTGGAGCAGCGACAGGAAGCCTCGTTTCTCCAGGTCTTCGATGGTTGCCAAGGCAGCGGAGCTATTTTGAGCGGTAACGGCTATGCCTAAACTCTTTTCAGCCATCTTCTCACCTCCGGATGACACGCCAATTCATAGTATGTCTGGGAA
>JAPUKM010000227.1 GCA_027295645.1 Chloroflexota bacterium
GCGCGCTGCCGGGCAGCGAAGCCAGGAGGAGGGTGTGACCATAGCCAGGGAACTTCTGGAGGCGGTCTTCTCCAGAATCTCGGGGGTCTATATCATTCCCGCCTTCGGCAGGTACGAGGCGGTGGGCCAGATCCTTGATGGGCTGCCAGCGTTGGCACAGGCCGATTGATTGGCCCAGGGAACCCGGTGTGCGTCATGGAACAATGACGGGTCTGAGGTCGTACGCAATGAACCCCTCAATAGGAACGGAGCTGTCCAGACGCCCGCTAATGGACCCCCTGATCACGTTCTCCAAGTCCCGGCTTCCTTCGAACAGGTCCGCCACGTAGGAGTCAATGGCCACTGCGGACAGGGCAACCAGCCGGCTGTGCACGCGGAAGAGGGATTCGGAAGAGAGTATCCCGTGGATCTCCAGCTCCCTTCGCAGCTCGAGAAGGCTCGGGTCGATTAAAACCGCTAACCACAGGAGATGGTTCCCTCTGTCATGCTCTTTCGTAAGGTCATCAATGTTTTCGCGAAGAGATACCGTCCACCGGTCAATGAATGAACGCACACTGGGCCAGTCTGGGAAGCGGCTAACGTTGGCACCGGTGTACTCTCCAAGAGCACGCACCAAGGCCACTTCAAAGGCGAAGGCCTCCGCCTCTCTGATGGCACCAATTTCGGTGTCACTGTGAGCCATGCTCTGAGCCGGGTTAAGGATATGTTGCCGGGCGTGTCCCGATTCGTGGGCAAGGGTCAGGATGACGCTGCTCAGGGGCTGGTCCCCTCTGATAATGAGCTCCAGACCACCAGATGATGTCAGGCAGCACCAGCCTGTGACCTGATTCTTGAGAACGAAATCTCCCCCACAGCACTCATCGATGAGTGCTTCGTACTCCTCTTTAGAGAAGATGCGCGGCACCCAGCCCTCACGCTGCGGCGTGGTACCGGTGAGCAGATAGTAGCCAGCCTCAAATATCTCCAAGGCTTCGGCTCGGTAGGATCGCTCCTCCACATGGGTGGTTTCTCCAAATATCGTGACTTCGCTTACAGTCACGGGGTTGGTCTCAAAGGTGAACGCCAGCCGCTCTCTCAGCCTCTCGACCGTAGGAGGAACGTAGGGTGGCAACGGCGTAGGAGTTGGAGTCGGAGTGTGTGTCACCGTCGGCGTTGGGGTGAGGGTTGGAGTTGCTGTGGCTGTCGGCGTAGCGGTAGCAGGCGGAGTTGCGGTTGCCGTGGCCGTGGGTGTAGCGGTAGGTGTAGTGGTGGGGGCGGCGGTGGCGGTGGCTGTTGGGGACGCGGTGGGCGTTGCCGATGGTAGGACGATAGGTGTAGGACTAGCGGGTGGAGTAGGAGTGACCTGCCCACATCCCACGGCCAGACAAGCACAGGCAAAAACACCCAGTAGCATCTTCAGGCGCATCAATTGCCACCGTTCTGTTGAGGGTCCGATTCCACCTTTGGTGGTCGACAGTCTATCATGCACAACAGCCGCTCAGGTAGGTTGAGCCGCATGGCCGTTGCCAATCGCTAAATTTCCTGTCTGACTCCCCTTGCTTTTTTTTATCATCTCTGGTTAGTATGGGTCTATCTTTGAATCTGGAGGCGGTCATGGAAGCATATTGTCTGAAGTGCAGGACGAAAAGGGAGATTAGCAATCCGAGGCAGGTAACTCTCAAAAACGGCCGACCCGCAACTCAAGGGATTTGCCCGACATGCGGGACAAAGATATCCAGAATAGGTAAGGGATAGCGGTAGATCAATAGGTAGCACCATGACGCCCCAGGATTCGTGAAATCCTGGGGCGCTGGTGTTTGGGCTACGGTGCGCCCGCTCAGAGGATGCCCGGGATCGGCGTCTCCATTCAGAGGCCGATGCTCTGGGCTACGACCTCGCGATAGTGGCCAGCGTCGCCATAGGATACTTCAGCCGCTTCGGCGCGGCGCGTATAGAGCTGAAGATCGTACTCCCTGGTAAACCCTATGGCCCCGTGGCACTGATGGGCCAGGGCACATACCTGACGATAGGCATCGCCGACCCATGCCTTGGCAATAGCCACCTCTCGCGTCGCTGGAAGCTCCTCGGAGAGCAGCCAAGCCGCCTGATAGGTCACGAACCGGCTCCCCTCTACCGCTGTTGCCATGTTGGCACAGTGATGCTGAACCGCCTGGAAGCTCCCGACGGGCCTGCCAAACTGGGCACGCTCCTTCACGTAGTCAACGGTCATCTCCAGGACTCGGTCCGCGCCCCCCAGCATCTCACTACACTTGCCCACTGTGGCCATGTCGATGATCCGCGAAAGTACCGGCCAACCGCCATCAACGTGACCAAGCACCGCGCTGGCAGGAAGAGACACATCGGTACATGAAACTTCCGCTTGTTTGTCCGCTGCGATGGTGACGAGGGGTGTTATCTCAATGCCAGGAGTATGGGCGTCCACCAGGAACAGCGTTATGCCCTCTGACGGGTCGCTCGTCTCCCTGGTTCTGGCAGGGATGATCAGCAGGTCGGCCGACTGAGCGTCAGGGACGAAGAGCTTGGTGCCGTTGAGCACATAGGATGAGCCCTTCAGTGATGCCGTGGTCCGGATAGCACCCGGCCCGTACTCGGCGGAGGGCTCCATCAGGGCCAGGGTCGCAGTTGTGTCGCCCTGAGCAATCCCCGGCAAGGTCTCCTTTTTCTGGCTGGCGCTGCCGGCAGTGAGAACAGTCAGGCCTCCCAATAGAACGCTTGAGAGGAACGCTCCCGGAAAGAGCACACGGCCCATCTCCTCCAGGAGCATTGTCAGATCAAGGTAGCTTAGCCCCAAACCGCCGTGCTCCTCCGGGAATGGCAACCCCAGCCAGCCCAGGTCAGCGATCTTTTTCCACAGCTCTGGCGTGTATCCCTTGGCGTCCTCTTCCATGGCCCTGACGAATGAGGTAGGACACTCCCGCTCAAGCATCTCCCGAGCCGAGTTCTTCAACATCTGCTGTGATTCGCTGAGTCCAAGATCCACTTCCGGGGCCTCCTGCTATCTCTCCAGACCACGGTCTGCGCTACTTATCTGCTGGTCCGCTTCGCCGCGCGCTAGCGCAGTGGCGATTACATCCATCAGCTGTCGAGCCGACTCCGGGGTGAGTTCAACAGCCACCCTGGCGCCCAAGCCCTCCTGCTCGTTCACAAAGTCGATGTTCAAGGCATGTTCCAGAGGCGCATGGAACGGATGGTCATAAGAGACGTTTACCTGCCGCAATTTGAACCAACCCTGTTGGCCCTTGCCACTACCGGCGATCTCCGCCCTCTCAACAATCATAGTGCACATTATTACCTCCAACTCTGAACCTGGCCACTGTTGCTAGGCTGGTGTACTAAGGTACCGCCCGAAGAAGGCGAAGAGTTTGTTCCAGCCGTCTACGGCCTGCTCCTGCCGATATGCTGATCTGTCATAGTAGAAGAATCCGTGACCAGCATTCGGATACATGTGGAACTCATAGGTCTTCCCATGCTTCTTTAACTCCTGCTCGTGCTGCTCCACCTGTTTCGGCGGAGGGCTCTGATCATCCTCTCCAAAGAGACCCAGCAGGGGACATGCCAGGTCTTTGGTGTAGTCAATTGGGGCAACGGGCTGGTGTGGGGTAAGCTCCTCCTGGGACATCACCACACGACCACCCCAGCAGTCCACGGCGGCGTCAATCGCTTTTACCTTGGATGCGACAAGGACGGTCTGACGCCCGCCTGAGCAGGTACCGAAGACGCCGATTTTACCACTGCTGTATGGGAGCGAGCGGAGGTACTGCATTGCCCCCTCCACATCGCCCACAACCTGATCGTCTGGGACTCCGCCGGCTGCGCGGGCCTTTGCGGCGACATCGTCAGGGGCACCATGACCATGGCGATGGTAGAGGTTTGGACTGATGGCTGCGTAGCCATGGTGAGCGAATTTGCGGGTGGCCTCCCGATACCACTCATCCCAGCCTGGCATGTGGTGGATCAATACGACGCCGGGAAACGGGCCGGTGCCAAGCGGTCGAGCGAGGTATGCGTTGATCGAGTCACCGTTGTGTCCATGAATAGCGATGGTTTCCGCTAGCATGCCTTCGTACATGTCTGTTTGGTACGCGTGTGACATAAGGGTCCCTCCTCTTTCTATGCACCTTCGGCGCGTGAACCGCCAATACGCGGTTCAGGACGCCATGTGCTCATGCTGTTCTAAGCCAACCGACTGAACTAGGCCGCGAGAAACTCGAGTACCAGTTTGACGAACTCGTCAGGCCGTTTTTCGTGGGGGCTGCCCGCTACCCCGGGCACTATGTGGAGAACGGAGCCCTTGATACTCTCGTGGGCCCGTTGCTCCGTTCGACGTAGGCCATCGTGCTCTCCGTAGATGAGAAGGGTGGGCTGTGTCACCTTGGGACCGATCGACTCGATGTCGTAGCCGGAATGTGCCTGCTGGCTCTGCCGGCTCCATAGCCGGCTCTTTCGCTTGATCTCCTCGTTCTTCTCCCACTCCTCGAAGTCCAGGGCGGGGTTTTTCGCGCTGGCCTCTTCCCACGTGGTCAGGGCGGCGACGGGGACATGGTAGGAGGTGGTATCCGTAAACATGGGCATGAACCATTTCTCCCAGATGACCTCGCCATGCTCCTTGTCCCAGAACGGCATTCCCCCAAGAACCATCTTCTTCACCCGCTGGGGGTGCTGCGCGGCCAGAAGGGCAGCGATGAGCGATCCGGTACGGTCGGCAATGATAGTCGCCTGCTCCAGGCCCAGGCCATCCATCACATCCACGATGGCCTGAGGATAGTCGCCATCTATGGAGTATGATCTCGGTGGAATATCGGAGTGGTCATAGCCTGGCAGGTCTATGTTATAGCAGGTGAAGTGCCTGGCGAACTGGTCAAGAACGTTCCTCCAACTCCACCCACTCTGGCCGACGGCATGAAGGAAGATGACCGGCTCACCACCACCAACCTTATACACATAGACCTTCCCGTCTCTGCGGTAGATGTAGTGATCTGTTCCCATCAATGCAGTGGCCATGGGACGCCTCCCCTTGCGCTGTATCGCAGTTTCGCATGCGAATCATCGGCCTCTGGACAGTCCTTGTCAATATACGGCGATGGTATGCCCAGCGTCCTGGCGCTCTCTCCGAGCTTCCGCACTACACAGGTAGGTCAAATCAAAGCCGCAACGTGTAGAATGGGCCCATCAAAAGAGCCGTTAGCTACGGAGAAGAGTCATGCTTGATCTGATTATTCGCGGGGGCGAGGTTGTATCCGGCGACCGCGTTGCCAAACTGGATATCGCGGTCCAGGGGGAGCAGATCATCAGTATTGCCGGACCGGGTGCGATAACCGAGAAGGCCCGGCGTATTATCGATGTGTCCGGTCACATAGTGGTACCCGGCGGCATAGATCTCCACACGCACTTAGCCTGGCCCATTCCTGCGATATGGGCCAGACGTGAGGGCGCGGAGACTCAGTCATCGGAAGCGGGTACTCTTGCTGCTGCCTTCGGCGGCACCACGTCCATCATAGATTTTGCGATGCAGACGCCGAGCACTATGCCCCTGGCGGTAGTGAACCAGCGGATAGCCCGGTTTGACGGCCACTCGTATATCGACTATGGGTTCCACTGCGTACTGACGGGCGAGATACCGTTCGAAGCGCTAGATCAGATTGGTGAGGTGGTAGCTCTCGGCGTGCCCAGTTTCAAGATATTCACTACCTTTGGACGTCGCGATCCGCCCACCAAGGTTGATGATGGACACCTTTGGGCGGCGATGACCGAGGTCTCCAAGTATGGCGGCATCATGGTTATCCACGCAGAGGATGACGACATTGTTGAATTCATGTTGAAGAAGTTGGCCCGGGAGGGACGTACGGGCGCCGAGCTGATCCATATGGTGCATAACAGCCTTTCGGAGGATATCTCCTTCAGAAAGGTCATCCGGTTGGCTGAGCATGTCGGTGCGGGCGTCTATTTCGTTCATGTGACCGCTAAAGAGGGTGCCGCTGCTGTATCTGAGGCCAGGGCTCGGGGCCTTCCCATCTATGGCGAAGCGCTGCACAACTACCTGGTCTTCTCCGCGGAAGACTACACCAGGCCGGAAGGGCAGAAATATCACACCTACCCGGCGCTGAAGTCCCCCGACGATCGCGAGGCGCTCTGGCAGGGTATCCTGAGCGGTGCGCTGTCCACCGTTGCTACCGACGAGCACACGGTGCCAAAGTCGATCAAACTAGCGGGGCAGACCATAGAGGATGTCTGTGGTGGCCACAGTGGCATTGAGACGCGTATGTCTGTCACATTTTCGGAGGGCGTGAAGAAGCGGGGCATGTCTCTTCAGCGGTTTGTGGAGCTGACCTCCACCAACCCAGCACGCATCATGGGTATGTATCCCAAGAAGGGGGTCCTGGCTGTTGGGAGTGATGCCGATATCGTAATCATAGACCCCGAGGCGCGCCGGACGTTAACTCTGGATGACCTCCACGCCGATACCGACTACAGTATCTGGGAGGGGTGGGAGCTTGAGGGATACCCCGTCACTACCATTCTGCGCGGCAAGGTCATCATTGAGGGCGGGGAGTTGAAGGGCAACCCGGAATACGGTCGGTTCATCAAGCGCGGTATTCCGCCAGAGGTGCTTGAGCGACCGGTCTGCTAGCCTGAAGGGCCATCAATCAGGTACGTTCAGGTCCACCAGAGGCCCATACTGCTGGCCTCCGAATACGTCTCTGTCCTCTATCTCCCCCTGGAAGACGGGGCGAGGGATAGTGAACTTGATTGCATACGCAGCATCGTAGTTCACTAGATGCACGTCATCCACAGCTGTGGCGTACAGCGCCGATATCATCTCTTTGTTGATCACCCCAGAATCACGGACCTTCTCATACACCTCCCGATTTTCGAACATGATGTCGAAGGTTAGGAGAAAGGGCCCCGCGTTCTTGCTTCGTATCAGTTTAGCCAGGTCACGTAGCCTTGCCATAATCAGGTCACTTCCTAGAAATCCACGATGTCCATGGGGAATATCTCACAAGGATCGTCCAGTTCCAGTATGTGGTTCAAGTTAAATCTGTACACCTCTCCGCGCTGGAGCACCTGGGGACTGTACGGATAGGCAATAGAGGTGATGTGGCCGGTCCACTGAGGAATGGAGACGTGGGTGGCGATTTGACTTGCACTGACAGCAATGGCGTTGGTCAAGCGCTCGTCCTGGGCGGTGATTTCGATAATGACGCAGATCTCGTGAGCGAGCACCTCTTTTACCGGCTCCAATGCACCCATGACCCCGTCACGACCGTAGACCTTGAATGTAACCGTATAGTCCTCACCGTGAACCACCTCCCCCGAATAGATCTCTTCGACTCTGTTGACGATGGTCTGCTTGATCCGGTCTAGATAGTCGTCAAGCTGCTCCAGAATCACGGGGTCTCGGAAAGCACCTATGATGATGGACTGGTAGCCGACCCGCTCCGCTCCCTCCAACTTCACCGTGTACTGGTCCGCCTGGATGAACTTACTACCGCTGACCCTCACGGCCACCTCGTCCTGAGGCTCGTATCTGGCTTCCGACGTATCCAGGGTGCCGGGAGGTTCTATTAAAATATAGGGGTCGGGGTTCTCGTACAGGGTATGGGCAGCTACGCTGACAGGAGTACATCTCAGCGTGGGATTGGGGGCCCGAACAACAAAATGATCGTCCCTGATGAAGGCGAACATACAGTCAGGGTGAGGACGCTGCTCCACCACGGCAGCTCCGCACTCAAGTATCTTGGCGGCGTGCCATATGGGCCCTGGAGAAAGACCCATCTTCAGCGGTACAGCAGCAAAAATAGAGGTGTCGCTGGAACGGCCGGTTATGATCACCTCCGCTCCTGCGTCGAGAGCGTTGATGAACGGCTCCGGTCCCATCATCGCCACAATACGCTCACTCTTCTCGATTACCTGCTCATCGACGGGCGGAGCGGGCTTGAGTGGCTTGATCTTGCCACTCCGAAGCTGGGCCTTGAGGAACGCTTTGTCCTGCTCCGAGTGGATGAAGGCCGCCCTAAAGTGCAGACCCTCCTCTTCAGCGATTTCCGCAATTATCCGACGCATCCCTTCAAGATGCACATCTCCACCCGCGCCGCCTGCGGTGCCCACCAACACAGGTATCTTCTTGTACTGCCCCCCCTTGATCATGAGTCGCAGGTCCCGCTTCACCGCCTCTTTGGAAAAGAAGGTGGTGCCGGCTCCCAGGTGCTGCGGCCCGAGGTCCGTGGATCCTGCATCCGCACCGATGAAGTGCGGGTCCCATTCCAATCCCTTGGCCAGGGAACTCTCGGCAAATCCCGAGCCTAGAATTCCCGTTGCTGCAAGGGCTCTAGCCTCAGCCATAGTGGCTCCTTTGACATGTTGAGAACTATTTGGATGGTACTCTTGTGTAGACAATAGCAAGAACCAGGCCTATTTTTCAACCGCACCCAGAATTTGCTATGTGGTACGTTGACCAGGCTCGCCATCACGCATCGATTGAGAGATAATGAGCATCGAAACGTTGGAAGTCATTGTGCACGGCCACCCCACTATGTGACGTAACGGAGGAGTATAAGGAAATGGCGCTACGAATAAATGACAAGGCACCCGATTTCACTGCGGCCACCAGTGTCGGCACTGTCAAATTCCATGAATGGATGGGAGACGGGTGGGCAATGTTGTTTTCTCATCCAAAGGACTTCACTCCGGTCTGTGCCACGGAGCTAGGCCACGTAGCACAACTAAGCAGCGAATTCGCGAAGAGGGGCTGCAAGGTTATCGGATTGAGTGTTGATCGTGTTGAGGATCATTTGAAATGGGCGAGCGATATTGAGGACCTCGCCGGAACCAAACTCAATTTCCCCCTCATAGCAGACGAGGACCTCAGTATAGCCAAGCTCTATGATATGTTGCCCGCCGAAGATGGCGTTAGTTCCGTAGGGAGAACCGCGGCTGATAATCAGACGGTACGAGTGGTTTTCCTTATCGCCCCTGACAAAACGATCAAGATGAGCCTGGCGTACCCAATGAGCACAGGTCGCAATTTTAATGAACTACTCCGCGTTCTTGATTCGTGCCAGCTGACAGCAAAGTACAAAGTCGGCACTCCTGCGAACTGGAACCAGGGTGAAGACGTCATCATTCTCCCTTCGGTGGACAATGATGCGGCCAAGGAACTTTTCCCGGGGGGATGGGATACGGTCAAGCCTTATCTCAGGAAGGTCAAAGACCCCAGTAAATAACTGCGGAGCAGGTCAGTTGATGCCAACCCACGGCGGTCAAAGGGTAATTGTTCGAGCGGTTCTACTCCGCCCGACAATTACCCTGCCGAGGAGTCTGTCTCTCCATACTGACCGGGGCTTCGTTCTTGCAACCGGACCAGTGCGGGGAATGGTGCGAGCGCCAGGGCTCCTCCCAGTATCCCAATGGCCATGAGTCCGGACATGTCCACTACGAAACCGCCCATAAGAGGCATTACAATGGAGAAGACCCCGGCGAACGTGTCGCTGGCACCAATTGCGCGGCCCCGCTCTTCAGGCGACGTGGTATCGGCCAGAAGGACCGTGGAAGATACGTTCACTGCGGACCAACCGATGCCCACCAGGAATAGTCCCAGGGTGATGACCAGGTAAGAGGCTGTTGTAGGTACGAGGATGGCGCCAGCCGCTTCAACCGCTAGGCCGACTCCCAACAGCGGCTTCCGACCCACCCGATCCACCAACCTTCCCAAGGGGATGGAAAAGCCGAACATGCCCAGGACGTGGAAGGCTACGGTGAGGGAGATGGACGGCACGGAGTGTCCGCTCTCCGACATCACCAACGGCGTCATCACCATCATCAAAGACATGGTCCCCTGCGCGGTGGCATAGCAGACAAAGGCTACCTGTTTTGGGCGGTGGCGAAGAAATGTCGAGAGGCCTGCCGCCGATGTGGCGTCCCCGGTCTTTGCCGATAGTTGATAGGACGGCCAATAGTGCTTCAGATTGGCGGCGATCGATTTCGGATCGGGTCGAACCAGTAGGGCAAATATCATGGCCGGGGCAAGGACCACCTGCAGCAGGTACCACGACATTCCAATAGCATCCGCTCCCGTTAGACGTGCCAGCAGTTCGCCCCCCCCGACTACCATGGGCGCCACCAAAGCCCCGACGATGCTTCCGGTAAGGACATAGCCCAACCCCTCCGCGCGGCGCGCCGGCGGGTACATGTCCACGGCCGCCACGCGAAGTTGCCTGCCCGCCCCCACGCCAAGTCCCAGGATGGCCATCCCCACAAGGAAGACCAGGAAGGAGGACAAGGCTATTGAAGCCCCAAGCAAAATACCGCCCACCAACGATACGAGAAGGGAGATGACCATCCCGGGTCGCCTGCCGTAGGCGTCAGTAAATTTACCTGTGGGATAGGCTGCAGCGAACCGGCCGGCGCCAAGGATGCTCCCCCCGATGCCTGCTAGGCTTGCGGAGCCGTGGAGTCGCACCACCATGAGCGCTCCCAGGGTGATAGCCAGCTGGCCCCCGGAGCCCTGGAGCGCTTGGACCAAGGCGATGTAAACGGTGTTTCGGCGGATGAGGGGAGGAATGCCAGATTGGCTGCCCGCCTGAACTGTGCCGGCCCTCCCATTGATCCGCCAAATCGACAGCTTCAAAATTTCACTCGGCCTTAGAAGTTTGCAGCCGCGTCCACAGCGTCTACGATATATCTCACCGTTTTCATGCGACCGTGCCTTTCCAAGCCGCGTATGTTACGGACATCCTGTTGATACGGGGAGAATCTACGGATACGCATTGACAGGTCTTCTGCTATCAAGCCCAATCTAACACCGGTCATGGTGCCCTGCAAGAGCATCCGACCCTCAGCCGTGTGATCAATTGCGAAAAGGTTCTACTAGAACTGTACTAGGCTGTTTCGCGATGACGGGCGTGGTCAGCAGCCTATAGGGATTCCATTATTTGACAAGCCGGGCTGGTTAAGCAGATCATGCACAGCAGGCGATGGCGGACACCAAAGGAGGGTCACATGACTACTGGAACCCCCGCTCTGTCAGGTACCGAGCACTACATCTATCGAAGACATGGCAAAGTGTATGTGCATAGGGTTGGCGGTGGGGACCCGATCGTACTCCTCCATGCTGTCGGCGGGCACGCAAAGGGCTGGGTTGAGATAACCAGGCACCTAGAGCAGCATTTCGCCTGCTATGCACTGGACATGCCCGGCCATGACCACTCGGACATACCACCTATCAAATACTCTATGGATGACTATGCCGACGCTGTTGCGGATGTAATGGACGCCATTGGCTTAGAGCATGCCAATGTGATTGGCGGCCACACTGGGGCTATGGTCGCGCTCATTCTTGGAGCAAGGTATCCGAAGTTGGTCGGGAAGCTGGTGCTGGATGGGCTGCCCTACTGGAATAAAGAGCAAGGCCAGATCATCTGGGAGCGGTGGTTCTCGCCTATGTACACCGACACGATTTCGTATCATGTACCTGTTATTCCTTTGGACACTTGGGAAGAGGCCAAGTCAAAGAATCCTGGCCTGAAGCGGGAGGAGTGGGAATCCAGGCATACCATGAGCCAAAAGAGTCGCCTGTGGTGGCGTCTGAGCCAAGAGGCCAACTCAGACTGTGACATAGCAAGCTTTGGCCCAAAGGTCAAGGCGCCTACCCTTCTACTGTTCGGCGATGGCGATACGCTGCGCCGCACAGAGAATAAGGCGAATCAGGAGATCGCAGGGTCCGTCCTCAAGGTGATCCCGGATTGTCCAGGACAGGTTGCCAGAGACAAGCCTGAGATCCTGGCCAAGGAGGCCCTGGACTTTTTCAATCGATAGCAGTCCCGCCGCTTACGCGCACGGCGCGGCGCACTAGAACGACGGAGGTGGGTCTAACCGATCTACTCCTCTTTGATGTCTGCCGTCCAAGTGACCTTGATGGCATCCTTCACGCTCTGGTGGGCAGGACACCCCTGGGGATGCACCTCCAGTGCACGGTCAGCCTCTTTCCGAGTACCGGTTGGGATTGTTAGGTCATAGTGAACCGCAATTTCAGTTATGCGGATAGCTCGGCCCTCTCCCTCAATGCGACCCTCTACTGTGGCTTTGTACTTGTCAACGTCGATGGTTATGTGGCGCGCTGCCAGCGCGCCTCGCAATGTGCCGTACATTCAGCCGCCGACTGCTGCGACGATGTGGTCCAACGTCGATGCAAGGATAGGAGCATCGGCAGGCGCGCCGTAGTGCTCTTTAAGGGCTCCCTGAACACCGTATACAACTGGAATTTGGATGTCTCCCAGATAAGCATGGCGCAATCGGTTCTTCATCTCCAGTCGGGTCTGTGAGTTGTAGACGAACGTGTCGGCCATTAAATCCCCTCCATCGTTTGGTGGACCTCATTGTAGCGCACAAATCGGTCCGAGACCTCGCCTGGCCACTAATGGAACACGGGTACCAGGTCACACACATTTTCGATCCACTCCCAGCTCGGAGCCGCTACCGCCAACATTTGGGCGTACAGGGGTTGACAACGATGTTGAGGAAGGAACCGATGACACGGGAGATCACAGTTGGCAACGACGTTTGCCGAAGCCATGCGGCATGGAACTTCAGGGTGATGTCGGCAAAGCGGATAACCAAGATCGTGAGACCGAACAGAATGGCTGCTTCCAGATACGAATTGATGGTACCCCTGCGTGGACAATAGCAAGAACCAGGCCTACTTTTCAACTGCATCTAGAATTGGCCATGTAGATCAGGTTGCCCATATATTCATGGAATACCGACATATAGATATAACCAACCTCCAGATCATACGAGGTCATATCACCCATGCATCCATCCATGCATCCATTAGTCCATATGTTAATTAGTGCATCCATCCGTCCATCCATGCATGCATGGATGGGATGCCCATGGGAATATGTATATGATATGACTCATAATAAATCACATGATAATTAGCTATATTAAATGCGCGCGAGAAATGCGCGCGCGATGGGAGCGATGCCACGGCGAGGTGAGGCGCCGCGCAAGCGCAGAATCCCACTGGGCAAATCACCTAAGATTAGTGGAGCGAGCACTATGTTCATTGAAACGATAAGAATTGAAAGCCTGACCAACAACTCCTATGTTGTGGGCTCAGAGCAGTCAGGGCGATGCGCCGTCATAGATCCCGTGCGGGACATCGACCGGTACACTTCCATAGCGTCCAATCATGGAGTACGAATAGCCTATGCGCTGGAAACACACCTTCACAATGACTTCATATCTGGGGCCAGAGAAATGGCCGCCCAGACCGGTTGCCAGGTGGGCGCCAGCGCTTCCGGAGGTACTCTATTTCCTTCGGTGCGCCTTCAAGATGGGGACGAGTTCGACCTGGAGGAGTTCAAGCTAAAAGTCCTCCATACCCCCGGGCACACGCCCGAGCACATCTCATTCCTGGTCGAAGAACAAGGTGAGCCAACAGCGATATTCACCGGTGGTGCGTTGATTATGGGCGGCGCGGCACGAGTGGACTTGCTGGGGAGCCGAGTTGCTCCGTTCCTGGCCCGGTACTTACACCAGACCATCCACGGTAAGCTGCTCAAGCTGCCGGACAGCGTGACGGTCTATCCCACCCATGGTGGTGGCTCTTTTTGCTCGGTGGCCGCTCCGGGAGGAGATAAGACCTCTACCACCATTGGGGAAGAGAGGGAGCACAA